>JAISYA010000134.1 GCA_031270205.1 Treponema sp. | reverse complement strand
AAGATTTGAAACCGAATATGGTAAGATGTTTCAGGAACAATGCAATCTCCGTGAGGCTTTTAATTTTGACTCGGCCTGTGGGTAACAATCTAGCATTAGAAGGGCGGAGAGTAAAGGGGAGAAGCAAAGAGATAAAGAAGACACAGGAAGAAGGAACCGGTGAGGTATTTATGTGTTTCCGGCACTCTGTTGCGTTTGGGGATTATAATGCGCGAAGCGCAGCAAACTGCCTTCCCTGTTTCAGGGCTGCTTCCCGATATAGGCAAGAATACCGCCGTCCACGTACAGGATATGCCCGTTGATAAAATCAGACGCGCGGGAAGCGAGAAATACCGCGGGGCCTTTGAGGTCGTCGATGGTTCCCCAGCGGGCCGCCGGGGTTTTGGCGATGATAAACTGGTCAAAGGGGTGGCGGCTGCCGTCGTTCTGCCGTTCACGCAGAGGCGCGGTCTGGGGGGTTTCGATATAGCCGGGGCCGATGCCGTTGCACTGGATGTTAAAGCCGCCGTATTCACTGGCGATATTTCTGGTGAGCATTTTTAGCCCACCCTTGGCCGCGGCGTAAGCGCTGACCGTTTCGCGGCCCAGTTCGCTCATCATGCTGCAAATATTGATGATCTTTCCCCCGCCTTTTTTTATCATCGAGGGGATCACCGCCTTGGAAACAATAAACGGCGCGTTAAGATCCACATCGATGACCATGCGGAAATCCTCGGCGCTCATCTCCGTCATGGGGATCCGCTTGATGATCCCCGCGTTGTTGACCAGTATGTCAATAACGCCGGCTTCTTTTTCAATTCTTGCCGCCGTTTCATTGACGGCCTTTTCATCGGTAACATCGCAGACATAGCCGCGCACGGGAATATTCGCCTCCCGGTAAGCAGCCATCCCCTTGTCAACCTGGGCCTGTCCGATGTCGTTGAATACCACATCTGCCCCCGCCTCGGCATACGCCTGAGCAATGGCAAAACCGATACCGTAGGATGCCCCGGTAATCCAGGCTGTTTTTCCCGCCAATGAAAAATCAATCGCGCTCATATTTCCTCCCCGGATAAAAACCAACGCTGCTGCAGATTTCCCCAAACCGCGATTTGGGGAAAGCCGCTCTTTATTTTAACTCCGTTGCGGGAACCGTATCCATATCGTCGAAAGTTTGATTTTCCCCGGCCATGGCCCAGATAAAGGTATAGGCCGCGGTTCCCGCCCCGGCGTGGATCGACCATGACGGGGAGATAACCGCTTCCTCGTTGTTCATCACGATATGCCGCGTTTCCTCCGGCCGGCCGTGCAGGTGGAACACCACGCCGCCGGGCTTCATGTCGAAATAAAAATAAACTTCCATCCGCCGCTCGTGGGTATGGCAGGGCATAGTATTCCACACCGAGCCTTCTTCCAGAACGGTCATGCCCATGACGAGCTGACAGCTTTTGCAGACCGCGGGGTGGACGTACTGATAAATAGTGCGGACATTCACCGCCGACGCCTCTCCCAGCTTGCGGGGATTGGCCTTTTCAATGGGAATAAACACCGTTGGATACGCCGCGTGGGCCGGCGCGCTTGCCAGGTAAAACTTCGGGGGATTGCCCTTATCGGCGGCGGAAAACCGCACATCCACCCCCTTGCCGATATACAGGCCGTCCCCTTTTTTCATCGTGTATTCCGCGCCGTCCGCGGACACCTTTCCCGCGCCGCCGATACAGATGATTCCCAGTTCCCGGCGTTCCAGAAACACATCGGTCCCAAAGTCCCTGCCTCCTTCCAGGCGCAGAACCTTGTCAACCGGATAGGCCCCGCCGAAAACAACCCGGTCCGAATGGGTGTAACAAAGGCTGATATCGTCCTTCACAAAAACACGCTCAAAGTGAAAACGCTCCCGCATTTTTTGAGTGTCATACAGTTTCATGTCGCCGGGATGTTCGGCATAACGGATTTCCAGTTTCATTGATCTTCCCCCATCGGTGTAAGTATATTAACCCGTATTGGGGAAAAAGTCAAACCGACGGAGAGGAAGCAATTTAGCCGCAGACCACTTTATTAGCCAAAAGAACCGGTGTGCCGCCGGGCGGCTGACGGAGGGTTGTACGCGGCCTGCGCGGGCATACTGGTATTGCGGTACTCCCCCGGCGTTACCCCGACGTATTTCTTGAATATCTTTACAAAGTAGTTTTGGCTGTTAAATCCCACCTGGAAACATGTCTCCTTTGAACTGTAATTTTGGGCAAGCAGCTGCTTTGCCGCCTCGATCCGTTCTTCCGCGATTAGCTCGGTACAGGTTTTGCCGGTGTACTTACGGAAAAGCTTGCTCAGGTAATAGGGGGATACATTTATCTCCACGGCGATGCTTCCCAGGGAAATTTCCCTTTGGTAGTTGTTTTTAATGTACATCACGGCCCGATCGACAAAGTAGTTTTTATTTTGATCCCGCGTCTCGTGTACCAGGAGGGAAAGCCGCTTTACATGGGAAAGCAGGCACATCTCCAAATGCCTTGGTTCGGCGGCTTTCAGTATGACCGCGTCCGTATCTGTCCGCTGTTCCGTTAAAGGCAGGGCTTTTTTTAATTCCTGCTCCAGGAGGATGATCAGTTTATGGGCTTCTTCCCGTGCGGTATGAAATTCATTTCCCGACATTAACGCGAGGCATATTTCCTCCGCCAGCTTTTCAAGCTGATCTTCCCGGTTATCCAGTATAACCCGTACAAAAAGACTAACCCATGACGCAAGCCTTCCGCTGCCGTTTGTGTGGTTTTCCGTAATCCCGGACGATCTTCCCTGCGCCGGAATGCCGTCCGAATAAAACATCGCGGCCCTGTCGTACCTTTTTATGCCCCGCCCCTCTTCTTCCGCGTGTTTCAGGGCGGCCCTGGCCTGCCTGTAGGCATTGGACCAGTTGTTTCCCCCTTCCATAAATTCGCTGACTCCGATATGAATATCCCTGTAGTTGTCTTCCAAATACGCCAGGGTAATTCCGCAGAGTTCTTCAAGATCGTCATTTTCCGCCCCGCCGTCTGTCAAAAGGTAAATGATTGACTGCTTGTTAAAAAAGCCGCTCAATACCTTTTGGCCGGTATTTTCCGGGAAGTTTTTTACCAATTCACGTGAATGAACAGGCGGATGGTTCGCGCCGTTCCGTGCGGAAATGACAAGGCACACGCCGGAACTGTTTTCATGCCCCAAAAAGGCGAGCAGTTTGCGCTGGGCTTCGCTCTGGCCGCCCGAAACTACCGAATAGATAAAATCGCTCTCTATCAGGGGGCGTATGCTTTCCATGCGGTTAAGCAGGTTGGTCGCGGCGGCGCTGGCTTCGTGACGGCTTTCCTTCCGGGAAACGCTTGAGGAAATCGCCGCCCGCAGCGATTCAAGGCGGACGGGCTTTAACAGGTAGTCTTCCACCCCAAGCTTTATGGCCCGCTGGGCAAATTCAAAGTTGTCATGGGAGGAGATGATGATAAAGGCAGTCTCGCGCGAGAAGGACTGAATTTCGGCAATCACGTCCAGGCCGTTTTTACCCGGCAGGCCGACATCGACCAGCACCAGATCGGGCTTTCCGGAATACGCCTGGGAAACCGCCTCAAATCCATTGCCGGATTCTCCTGTCAGGGACAATTCGGGAAAATTTTCGCGCAGCATCAGGACCAGGGCCTGCCGCTCGATGTACTCATCTTCAACAACCATTACTGTGTACATATCCCCCTCCCCCCGGAAGCCCGGGTATTTCATCGCACAGTATGGAAATCGAAATTAGGGTACCTACGTCTTCGGTGCTTTCCACATGGAATGTCGTGGAATTGCCGTACAGCATTTCTATCCGCTTTTTCGCGTTAAGGATGCCTATGTGTACGCGGGGATTGGAATTTCCCGAAATAGAATTGTCCAACGTAGAATTTTCCAAAGGATAGAAATCGCCGTTTAAAAGTTCTTCCAGTTTTTCACCGGACATTCCCCTGCCGTTATCCTCCACGGCAAGGCAGAGCAGATTGTTTTTTCTGCTCGCGGATACGGCTACCACGGCGCCGTTCAGCATTTCGTTCACGCCGTGCAGTACCGCGTTTTCTATCAGGGGCTGCAGCATCATCCCCGGCAGCATCACATTGGGAAGATCGTCGTCGATTTTAAGTTCAAAGCTGATGCGATCCCCAAAGCGCAGCTGCTGGATATGCAGGTAATTACGTACGCACTCAAGCTCCTCATAAAGGGTAGACATACGGTTTGATTTATCCAGGCTGTAGCGCAGAAGGTTTGTGGTAATGTCCATCAATTCGGCGGCCTGGTTTGCGTGTTCCATCACGGCAATCTGGGAGATCATGCCCAGGGTGTTGAACAAAAAATGGGGATTCATCTGATCCTGCAGTATCTTGAGTTCCGACCCGATAAGGAGTTCGTTCATTCTGAGGTTCTCGTTTTCCGCTTCAAGAAGCTGATGGCGCAGCCGGGCATTGGTTTCAATATTCTGAATGTTTGCCCGTATCGAATTTGCCATATCGTCAAACGCCTCGCCCAAAACCGAAAATTCGGGGCCCGAATCTTTTACCTTGCTCAGATCGTATTCGCCTTTCTTTATCTTCTGGATATTGCTTACAATGCTGTTAATCGGGCGTGTTACCCAGCGGGAAGAATTAACGGAAAAAACCAAAGCGGCAAGGAAAATACCGGCTACGATAACCGAGACGACAAGGTTAAGACGCCACCAGGAATTTCGTAAAACAAGCTGGCGGACTTTTGTATAATCAACCAGATAGCTGTAGTATTCCCGCTGTGTGCCGTCGGTCAGCTCAAAAATATAGATAAGGTACTGGTAGTTTCCGGTATTGCCAAGGCGGATATTGCTGCCGCGCCTGATCTCCTCAAAACGCTCGCCGCAGCTTTCCATCATGTTGCCGAGTATCCTGAAGCGGAACCACAAATAATCGTCATCAACCAATTCCATAATCGTATCAAGACTTTTGGCGGCGGCGCCCATCGAAGAATAATAGCGGCTTAAATCCTCATCCGTCATGTTGTAGAAGTAGTTCTGCGCGTTACTCCGGGATTCCCGCATCCGCGTGTAAAACATGCTTAGTTCCCGGTAAAGATCGGCCATCCTGTTGTACTCGCGGGAAAAACTGCCGCTGCTGAAATAACAGACACCGACGATAATACCTACCAGTACAACCAGAATCACGGTATAAAGCATCATTTTGGATCCGATACTTTTATTGCCCAATTCCGGCCGCCCCCTTCTAGTGCAGGCGATAGGCGCGGGCGGTTTCAACAAAGGTCCGTATCAGTTCTTCGCCCGCCCCTTTGGGAATGGCGCATCCGGCGCCAAGTACAATACTCCGGCCCCGGAAACAATCCAGCACTTCGCCGGTCTTTGCCCGCATCAGTTCCGGCGTGCCGAAGTAAAACACCCCGGAAGGATCGATAGGGCCGAACACGACGGATCTGTCCCGCATCACCCGCGCGGCGTTTTTAATGTTGGTTTTATAGTCTATTTCCACTCCCGCGTAACCTACTTCGGCCACGTCATCGATAATGCGGTCGAGGTTTCCGCAGATGTGGCAGACCGTACCGGTGTTCATCTTTGCCAATTCCCGCTGTAATTTTTTGTGGAAGGGCAGGGAGTATTTCACAAACAGTTCCGGGCTTATCACGTCGGGGCCGCAGGATGAATCCCCAAAGCTGGTAATGTCCGCGCCCGCCTCAAGCATCATGCGGTGGTATTCCAGATGTACGTCGAAGGCCCTGTCGATAAGGAGGATTATTTTTTCTTCCAGTTCTTCGTCCAAAAGGTCGGCCAGAAAATTCTCCATGCCGTAACTGAGCATGGCAAGGCTGAACGCCATTTGATCGCAGTTTCCCCGGATAAAGATTTCGCCCCCGGCCTCTTTCTTCATAATCCCGACCGCCTCAAGCTGAATTTTGATGCGGTCGTATTTATGCAGTTTTTCGCTCTCCATTATTTCCAGAAGTTCGTCGATGTTATCCGCTGCGGGACCCGAAACCCGCGCGGGGCCGTCCGGGGGAAAATCGACGGGAACGCCCACCGCCCCCGCCTCCATGCAGGTATCCACGTCGAGAAGTATCCCGTCCAGGCCGTATTTCCGGGCGAATTTAAGGTGCGAATCGGCCATATTCCTGGCGCTGTTCCGGTACTCCGTCAGGGTAAAGCCGGCTTCTGCGGCGGCGGGCATAAAGCTGTGGAGCATGAGCGGCACCTTGTCCGCCATGCCTCCTTTAAGCGTTGTACTAATACGTTCATATCCGTTCATGCAATTATTCTACCTGATTGTATAACTTCTCGCGGCTTTTGCAAATGCGCGAAAATTCTCTTCCGGCGCGCCCTTGGGAATCGCGCATCCGGCGCCGAGTACGATGCCCCGGCCCCCAAAGCAGTCCAAAACCCGGTTCACCTCCCTGGTCATCTCTTCGGGTTTTGCGAAGTAAAACATACCGGAAGGATCGATGGGGCCGAATTCAACGGTTTTGCCGCGCATAAGTTCCGCCGCCCTGGGTATATTCGTTTTATAATCGATTTCAATGCCCGCGAATCCCACGTCAAGCACATCCTCGATAATGCGGTCCAGGTTTCCGCAGATGTGGCATACGGTCATCATTCCCAGTTCTTCGGAAACCGCCTTCTGTAATTTTTGATGATACGGTTTTGAGTATTTGAGGTACATCGCGGGGCCTATGACATCGGGGCCGCAGGAAGAATCGCCAAAACTGGTAATGTCCGCGCCGGTTTGCTTCATCAGCCGGTGAAATTCCAGGTGTACCTCAAAGGCCCGGCTAATCAGGGTCTGTATGTCTTCTTCCAGATCCTCATCGGTAAGGTCCGCCAGAAAATTCTCCATGCCGTAACAGAGCATGGCCAGGCTGAACGCCATTTGATCGCAGTTCCCCCGCAGCAGAATTTCGCCGCCCACTTCCTTTTTTATAAGATGCGCCGCCTCAAGCATGATTTTAATACGATCGTATTTAAGAAGCCTGTCCGGCGTCATCATGTCGATAAGTTCTTTTATATTATCCGCCGCGGGCCCCGTTATGGCCGCCGGGGCGTCCCGCCTGAGTTCCACTTCCGCGCCGATAGCGCCCGCTTCCATGCAGGTATCAACTTCGAGCCATATTCCGTCCATGCCGTACTTCCGGGCAAAATCAATCTGGGCCTTCGCCATGTTTTTGGCGCTGCTCCGGTACTCGTCCATGGTAAAACCGGCTTCCGCCGCGGCGGGCATAAAGTTGAGCAGCATTAACGGGACTTTATCGGCTTTCTGCCCATGAAGGACAGCCATTATGCGTTCATATCCGTTCATAATATCTTATTCAACCTTGTTACATACAATCGGGAAATACAAAATCTGCCCGCAAAAATTTGCGGGCAGACACAGAAGTATCGGCGCTGGCCTACAGATCCTTCTTCACTCTGAGGGCGTCGGCATAAGTATCGACGTTTTTGTTTGATACCAAAATGGTCCCGGCGTCGTTCACTATCTGGGCGGGTTTCTTGCCCTGGGTAATATTCTGATAGAGCCAGTAAGTCGCCTGATAGCCGTAATTCCAGAAAGAGGTAACAATGGTCCCGTCAATTTCGTTCTTGCGCAGGATTTCCAGCGTTTCATCAACATCGTCAACCGCGTAAACCAGCATCTTGCTGCGGATACCCTTTTCCTTGACTACCGTCGCGCAGGCCGGCCCTGCTTCCGCGGCAAAGTTAATGGCCACGTTGATCTCAGGATACGCGTTGAAGGTCCGCTCCCATTCGGTAACCGACTGTATCTTTTCGGACTTGCTTTCGGAAGTATTGACCAGCTTGAATCCGCCCGGGTGTTTCCCGAAGGCTTCTTCTATATCGGCGATCATGCGGTGGGCGACTTCGTAAAGCAGGTTCGATACCTGGATGGAAACGTTGAGCGGCGTATTGGGGCCGAGCCTTTGCAGGACATCCTCGTAGAGCAGCCGCGCCTGAATCTTGGTATCCTTTCCCAAAAAGGCCAGGCGCTGGGCATCGGGAATATCGCTGTCCACTACCAGGACGGGAATGCCCGTCGCAATCGCGTTCTGTACCGGCGGCGCGGGAACTATTCCCTGGGTGATGATGGCGTCAGCCTTCTGGGCAATCGCGGTGTCCACCAGTTTCGCCATTTCCTCGGGGGAAATGCCCTGGGGTCCTACCCAGTCGCCCTGAATGCCGAGTTCCCGGCAGGCGGCGTCAAAGCCGTTCTTGGCAATAAGCCACACCGGATGCGCGAGCAGGGGCGATACGTACACAAAGTGCAGTTTGTCCGATTTCGCCCCGCCTGACTGCCTCCCTCCGGCAAACGCGGATGTCACTATGCCGCTTAGCATAATAAAAACGAGAAGCGCAACGAGCAGTTTTTTTGTTTTTGTCATCTTTATCCTCCTAAGATAACTATTACTATATATGCGGCCATACAGCCGCACGGCTAACGGTTTACCCGTTCAGCTTACGTGTTGGAGGCCGCGCGAATAATGCTTACTTCGTCGGCCGCTTCCCTGTCCAGTTCCGCCTGGACTACGCCCTTGCCCAGCACCACAAAGCGGTCGCAAATGGCGGTTAATTCGGCAATCTCGCTGGATATGACCACCACGGAGACGCCGCTTTGGGCAAGCTGTAAAATGATCTTGTATATTTCCGACTTGGTACCCACGTCAATGCCCCGGGTCGGTTCGTCAAGGAAGATAACGTCAAGGCCGCACATGAGCCATTTGGCAAGAATTACCTTCTGCTGGTTGCCGCCCGAAAGGTTCGTGATCTGTGTGGACAGGCCCGGGGCTTTTACGTTGAGCCTGTTAAAATACTCCCCGGCGATTGCGTACTCTTTCTTCTTGTCCAGCAGCAATCCCCTTACGAGTTTGCGCAGGATAGTGATGGTCATATTTTCGCAGACGTTCATGGTACTGATAAAGCCGTCTTTTTTCCGGTCCTCGGTCATAAGCCCTATGCCGTACCGTTTGGCGTCTATGGGTTCCCTTATTTGAACCGGTTTTCCGTTTTTGATTATCCTGCCTGATGTGTGGGGGATGACGCCGAAAATGGCCCCCAGAAGTTCCGAGCGGCCCGATCCGACCAGGCCGCCGAGTCCCAGAATCTCCCCCTTGCGCAGGCTGAAACTTACGTCGGAAATAATGCTTTTCCCGTTTGCGTAGGGATGCGGCACCTGAAAATTTTCCACCCGCAGTACCTCTTCCCCAATCTCGTGCGTCATATCCGGGTACATCATATCCAGGCGGCGGCCTATCATGTCCTCGATGATACGTTTGCTGTCGTAGCCCGCGCCCCGTTCCCAAATGCTGATGTGCCTGCCGTCTCGCATCACTTCGATGCGGTCGCAGAGATCGAACACCTCGTCCAGCTTGTGCGAGATATACAGGCATGCTATGCCCTCGTCCCTGAGGCGGCGCAGAATGTCCAAAAGGTTTCTTGTTTCCCCCTCGGTAAGCATCGATGTCGGCTCGTCGAGGATCAGTATTTTCGGGTTCCGTACCAGCGCCCGGGCGATACATACGATCTGCTGCATGGAAGGGGAAAGGCTGCGTACCGTAACGGTAACGTCGATATTGGAATTGAGGCGCTTCATCACCTCTCTGGCGGAAGCTTCCTGCGCTTTCCAGTCTATCAGGCCGAAGCGCGTCATTGGGGAACAACCCAAAAGGATGTTTTCGGCGGCGGAAAGGTCCAGTTCCAGGTTGAGTTCCTGGTAGATCATCCCGATGCCGCCGCGCTGGGAATCAAGCGGGGATGCAAAACGGCAAAGCTCGTCTTCCAGAACCACCTCGCCCTCGTATTCGGTTACGGGGTAGACGCCGCTCAGTATCTTCATAAGGGTGGATTTGCCCGCGCCGTTTTCCCCAAGCACGCCCAGAATCTCGTTGGGAAAAAGGTCCAGGGATACGTCCCGCAGCGCCACGGTCCCCATGAATTTTTTCGTTACATTGCGTATCGAAAGGATGGGTCCGTTCTTTTCGGCCCGGCCTGAACACATCTTTAGCGCCTCACTTGCCGACATTTTTCAGGGCCCGGCGCATGATCAGATTGCGCTTGTACTTGTCAAGGAGGACCGCCAGGATCAGTATCGTGCCCACGACCAGGTTCTGCCAGTACACGGATATGCGCATCAGCGTAAGGGAGTTGGTCAGCACTTCCATGAAGAACGCGCCCAGGACGGAACCGATAATGGTGCCGGTCCCGCCGAAGGTCGATGTGCCGCCGATGATGGCCGCGCAGATTACGGTAAGCTCGTACCCGGTACCCGCGGCGGCTTCCGCCGAACCGAGCCGCGCCGACATGAAGATCCCCGCGGTGGCCGCCAGGGTGGAAGTGATGACGTATACCCCCAGTTCCGTCCTCTTGGTACGGATGCCGGATATACGGGCGGCTTCCCTGTTCCCGCCGAGCGCGTAAATGCTGCGGCCGAATTCAGTATTGGACAAAATAACGTGCCCTATCACAGCGACAAGAAGGGCGAAAACAACGACCAGGGGAATCCCCAGGGGCCGGATCCTTTCAACCGCGGTAAAATTTGCCGGGAGCGGGTAAACAGGCACACCCTTGGTTAGGACCTGCACCAGGCCCTTGGCGGCGTACTGCATACCCAGCGTTACTATCAGGGGCGGTATGCCGGTCTTAACTACGATAAAGCCGTTAATAAGGCCGATAAGCATGCCCATCACCATGCCCAAAAGAACCGCGAAGGGGACGGGAAATCCGGCGCGGCAGGCCATGCCGGTGATGACGCCGCCGAGGGCCAGAACCGAACCCACGGAAAGATCCAGGCCGCCGGTGATGAGGATAAAGGTCATTCCCACTACGGTAATGAGCGGAAATCCGGCTGAACGCAGGACGTTAAACTGGTTCGCGCTGGAAATGAAAGTTGGATTAATGATTGAAACAAAGCTCATGTACAGGATGAGCATTATAATGATACTGCTCTCCTGGCGCTGGATAAAACGCCCCATGCTGGCACGCAGCTTTCCGCCGCTTTGACTATTCATAGTAATTCTATGATAACCGGATATTCGGAAATAGCACAAATAAAATATTTATAAGAATATTGCGAAAAATGGTAAAAATTTGTCATTGGGCGGCTTGCCGGCTTATCGCATAGAACAATTTTGTCATTCAGGGCAAAATTGTTTAATACCCCAGGGCAAGCTGCGCTTCCCAGGCTTGCCGCGCGGCGGCTCATTCGCAAGTCTGCTGCCAAAAATCCGTCACCGCCTTTAGCAGCTCGTTTTTGTCGATCCCCCAATTCCGTCCAAAGCGGGCAAGAAGCGCGTCCGACAGGGACATAAAACTTTTGAACATTGACGCCTTCCCGTCCCCGCCGGCGCAGGTTAAGGACCGTTCCAATGTGATCATTTTCGGGACAAGGTTTTTTTCATCCACAAGGCCCCGGTTCACAATAAGTTCCCAGAAGCGGGCAAAGTTTTTAATCCGGTCTAAATCGCGGGCGGGCAGGGCGGCGGTTTCCAGCGCCTCGTAGGGCGGCGAGAGCCTGTAACACATGCCGAAACTTTCGCTGTGCCGGGCAATGGGCGCGCCGGGGAGGAGCTTTAATATACCGAGCTGGATTTCGCTGCGGGAATGCGGCGGCCCATTTGGCGATACGGCCCCGGCCGGTTCCGGCGAAAGCGCGGCCCAGAGCCGGTCAAAGCCCCTGCCGAAAGAGGCCAGGTCTTCGCCGGGGAGGGCGGCGATAAGATCGGCGTGAATGATGGCGTTGGTTTTTTCTTTGAGAAAGCGAATGGTTTCCAGTTCCCGCTCCGGGTCAGCGGGCCTCTTGATACGGGCTGAAACCGCGGGGTTAAGGGTTTGGATGCCGATTTCAATACGGAGCGCGCCGGGGGGAAAGCGGACAATGGTTTCGCGCAGTTCAGGGGGGAAAAGCAAAGGAACCATTTCAAAATGAACGGTGAATGGAGTGTATATGCCGGATGAATTTTCTTTTTTCGATACATCAGCATTGTTAATTTCATCAATTTTATCAAGAAAAAATTCCATGATCTGTTTTGCGCGGCTGAGGTTCAAATTAAAAGTCCGGTCAAGGAATTTAAAAGTCCGCGTTCCCCGGCGGATCAGCGCTCCCATTTCATCAAGAAACTGTTCCAGGGGGAATTCACGCACCACTTCAAAACCGGCATTTTCCGAAACCGGTTTTACGGCGCTCAGGCAAAATTCACAGTTAAAAGGACAGCCCCGGCTTGCCTCAACATAGATCAATTTTCCGCGCAGATCCTCATCGCTGAACAGATAATAGGCGCTTTTAATTTTACTGGGATTAACCGGTTTTGCGCGAAGGTGAACGGGCATTTCCGAAAAATCCGCTTTCGCGTATAAAAAGCGCGATCCCGCCGGCAAATGGGGAGGGCGCGAATTTTGCGCGGGCCGGCGCATATTTTGCCAGGGTCCCAGCAGGTACTCGCAGAGTGATCTGAACGCGAGTTCCGCCTCGCCGTGAATCACATAATCGGCATAACGAAAAATCTCCGCGCCGGGGGGCAGATGCGAAACTTCCGGTCCGCCCAGCACAATTACCGGCCGGCGCGGGACAGGCGCCTCCTCCCCGCGATCTTCGGCCCGGGTTCCCCAAACTTTCTCAAGTTCTCTGAGCAGTTCCACCGTGGCAATATGATTCCAAATCGAAACCGAAATACCCAAAATCCGGGGCCGGGCCGCCAGGACGGGATCAATTTTTTCGCCCAGGGGCTGGCGCAAAGCAAACTCGATTATTTCGCAGCGTTTTTCCAGGGGACCAAGATTCGCTTTGAGCAGTCTAAGGGCCAGGGACGGATGAATCCATTTGGCGTTAATCGCCGCGAGAACGATGCCGGAGGGAAATTGTCCCGCGCTCACTAAAGCCCGATGTATTCAGCATAGACCGAACGCGCCGTCTGTTCATCCCTGACGTTTTTGATGATTGCGCGGCTGCCGGCAAAAAGGTTGAATCCGATGCGGGCCTTTTTTCCCGGAACCACCTGGTACTCGTCTCTTCCGCGGAGGCCCGTGGCGCGGCTTTCCCCCAGGCGTCCCGGCAGTTCGTATTCCCCGGCTTTGTACATAAATTAACCATAGTATACCTGTCAGGTTTTGGCAATATCGCTCCTTCCATTCTCTGTCTCTCCGTTTTCTTGCCAAACCCCCAGAACCAGAGTATACTGAACTTGTCTTTGTTCACAGGAGACCCGAATGAGCCTCCGCGGGGCAAGCCCCGCGGTATCTTAAACGTTGCGTTAGTTCAATCGGAGGCTCGTTCGATAGGAAGTTTTTTATACCGTCTGGTTTAATACCAAATCATTGTAAGCGTTGCGGCATTTGAGCGCGGCAAGCCTGGCAAGCGCAGCTTGCCTTGGGGTATTAAACCAGACTTGCGAATAAAAGACAATAAGCACGGTGATAATGCGCGAAGCGCGACAAACTGCCGGATATGACTGCTTAGGCACGGATTTTGTGGATGCCAAGGGGCGGGGAAATCGAGGTTTGATATGCCGATAGAACAATACACCGAATCAATCGTCTTGCGGGAAATGAAATGTGCCCTGGGTGAAAATGATTTTGGCTTTTGTTTTCCGCAGGGAGACGTTGAGCAGGACAAACTGGAAAAGGCGCTGAAAAGAGCGGGAGGTAAACCCGATGTCTGCGCTCTTGGCGACTGCTCGCTCGGCGGCAGCGGGAAAGCAAAGCCGGAATATACTATTACATTTAATAAGCAGCGCCAGACAATTATTGTCGTTGAATGTAAAAAATCAGTATCAAAACATATTTCCGAAAAATTAGACCGCCCCGGAGCTTATGCCGTTGACGGCGCCTTGTATTACGCGAAATTTTTGAAAGATGATTATAACGTTATCGCCATTGGCGTGTCCGGTACGAAGAAAGACAACATCAAGACATCAGCCTATTATTGGCAAAAAGGACACGAGGAATACACGGAATTAAAAAAAGCCCGCGACATTATTTACGAGCCGGAAAATTATCTGCGCCTGGTGTCCGGCGAGGCGGTAAAGAAAGCCGTCTCAATAGAAGAGATACAGGAACTCGCCCTTGAAATGCACGAAGCGCTGCGTGAACTTGCCGTAACGGAACGGGAAAAGCCTGTGTTTATTGCCGGAATTCTCATTGCCCTGAATGACAAGGATTTTATCGCCGAATATCCCAATCTTGTTTCTTTTAATTCCCTGTTAAACCGGCTTCAGGACGCGATTAACAATGTATTAAAAGAGAGCGATATTCGGAAAGAAAAAATCGAAGACATAAAAAACCGCTTTAAGATTATCGGACGCAATACCGGTATTAAAAACATTAAACTTGGTCATTACAATTCGTTAAGCTGGTATATAGAAGAACTGGAAAAAAAGATAAAGCCCATGATGGACTTTGCGGATAATACGATTGACGCATTGGGCATATTCTATCACGAGTTTGTGAAGTACTCCGGCGGGGACGGAAGCGGGCTTGGGATTGTTTTAACCCCGCAGCATTTAACGGAATTTATGTGCGATCTTGCGGAAGTAAACAAAAACAGCAAGGTTATTGACATCTGCTGTGGTTCGGGGACGTTCCTTGTTACCGCCATGAGCAAAATGTTCAGGGGCGCAAACGCCAGGGATATAGAAACAATCCGCAAAAATTCCATCTTTGGTATTGAAAGCCAGGACGAAATCTACACGCTTGCTGTCGCAAACATGATAATACGGGGAGACGGTAAATCAAACATTATTTTTGGAGATTGTTTTGACAAAGCCCTGACAAATGGGATTAAATCGAAAAATGTTAATGTCGGCCTCATCAATCCTCCGTACGCGCAGGCAAAAAGCGAACTTGAATTTGTCGAACATATGCTTGATATTCTAACGACCGGCGGAACCGGTGTAGTGGTCGTGCCTATGTCGTGTGCCATCGGAACTAAATTCAAGGAAGTGCGGGAACGGCTGTTCAAAAAGCATACGTTAAAAGCCGTTTTCTCCATGCCTGATGATATTTTCTATTCCAACAACGCCAGTGTGAATGTATGCGTTATGGTCTGGGAGGCGCACAGGCCGCACGACACAGCAAAAACCACCTTTTTCGGCTATTACAAAGACGACGGTTTTGTCAAGGCAAAAAAGCTGGGGCGCATCGACAAGTTTAACAAGTGGCGCGGCATAGAAGACGAATGGCTTAGGCTCTACCGGGAACGGGAAACCAGGGAGGGCATGAGCGTAAAAAAGGCCGTTAAGCGGGAGGATGAATGGCTTTGTGAAGCGTATATGGAAACAGATTATTCCGTATTAACGCGGGATGATTTTCAGGAGACGGTCAATAATTATCTTGCATATTTGGTGAAATCGGAGAACAAATGAAAGTCTCGGAATTATTCACATTACATCAAGGCAATAGTTTTGAACTTATCAATATGGAAGTTGACAGGCGCTCAGAACTTAATTTTGTCGCCCGAACCAGCGAAAACAATGGCGTGGCTGCCAAAATAAAAGCGATAAACGCGGCTGTTCCCTTTCCCGCCGGTTATATAACCGTCGCGCTTGGCGGGAGTGTCTTGTCGTCTTTTGTGCAATATAAACCTTTTTATACGGGATTTCATGTTATGGTACTTGAACCTAAAAGCAATATGCGATTAGAGGAAAAACTTTTTTATTGCCATTGTATAAAAATGAACGCCTACCGCTACCGTTACGGAAGGCAGGCAAACAAGACGTTGAAAGATATAGAACTGCCGGAATTGCCCGATTGGTTGTCATCTTATGCGATAGATTATTCAAGAATTGAAACTAAAATTGAAAAGAAAAAATTGCCGTTTGACACTTCACTGTGGAATAAATTCAAGATAGGGGATTTATTTAATGTTTGTGGAACCAGAACGACAAAAATAGATATATTAAAAGAGTACGGCGCCGGTACTTATCCTTATGTAACGACCCAGGCGTCAAATAATGGAGTTGAAGGTTTTTACAATTATTGGACTGAACAGGGAAAAGTCCTTGTGATTGACAGTGCCGTTGCGGGTTTTTGCTCGTATCAGGACAGCAATTTTTCCGCAAGCGATCATGTGGAAAAACTTGTGCCGCATTTTATGATAAATAAATATACCGGACTTTTTATTGCTACGGTCATCAACCTTGACCGGTACCGGTATAATTACGGAAGAAAATACAATCAAAAGAAGATCAAAGAAGCCGTTGTTAAACTGCCGGTACAAGAAAACGGAAGTCCGGATTGGCAATTTATGGAAAGTTATATAAAGGCGCTGCCCTATTCGGATAAAATATAGCTATAATTGGTAACGCTTCGATGTTTGATCAAATGAAGTGTTCTTGAAGGATTATTTTCAGTAACAAACAAAATGGAACTGTCAGACTGTAATCCGCCCCCGCGGGAGCGGGATCTGGTGGATTTATGCCAAAAATGGAAGCTGGAACTGGAATATTCGTCAAAAACAGCCGTACGGCCGGGATCAGACGGAAGGTACGGAGGTTTTGGGCAAAAAAACGCCTTTTTGACTAGCCGGACGGCCTATAAAGGGATAATTCCACGGCAAAACGGCTTGCCGGGGAGCCGCCCTCCTGATGGTTGAAGCCGGAATCGCTGAATTTCCCTTTCCTTCGCTTGCCCCCCAGGCGGTAAATAAAGTATGCTGTACCCATGAAGGTGTGGATAAAACTGCTGATCGGTTCCGTGCTGGGTATCGCGCTCGGGTTTCTGCTGCCCGACGGCAATCAGACGCTGCTGGCGGCGCTTGCCTGGCTTGAGAAGCTGGCGCTGGGTATAGGGCGGTACGCGCTGGTACCGGTTCTGGTTTTTTCGCTTACTATCGCCGTTTACGAACTCCGGCAGGACGGGCAGTTCTGGCCGATGGTGCTTAAAAACTTTCTGCTTATTATCGGCGCGTCGCTTTTTGTTATCACTTCGGGGATTTTGGTAACGCTGTTTTTTTCGCCTGCCCGGATACCGATTGAAAAAGTGGAAGAGCTTGAAGTGATAAGCCTTAACACCGCGGAAAATATCTCCGACCTGTTTCCCGCGAATATGTTCAGCGTGCTGGCCGGTGACGGGATTTATCTTTTTCCCATTTGCGTGCTCGCGTTTTTTCTCGGCATGGGCCTGTCCTATGATCGCAATTATACCAAGCCGGTGATTGCCCTCGCCGATTCCCTTTCCCGCATTTTTTATCATATCGCGTCGTTCTTTTCGGAGATACTCGGCTTTATAATGATTGTGCTTTCCGCTTACTGGGCGATCCGTTTTCAGGAGGCGCTGCGCGCGGAAGTTTTTTGGGATCTCATTCTGCTTTTGGGCGTGTTCAGCTTGGTCCTTGGCTTCGGTATTCTGCCGCTGTTTCTTTACTTTTTAAAACCAAAGGTGAATCCCTGGCTCGTGCTGTACGGCTCGCTGGGGCCGGCGCTGACGGCGTTTTTTTCCGGGGATATTAATTTCTCCCTGCCGGTGCTGATGCGGCATACGAAGGAAAACTTTGGCGCGCGGCGGCGTTCCAATACGCTAACGCTGACCCTTTTTACCACTTTCTGCCGCGCCGGCAGCGCCATGGCCGCGGCTGCGGCGTTTATCGTGATTATCAAGTCGTATTCATACTTGAGGATTCCGTTCCTTGATGTAGTGTCCATCGGCCTGCGGGCTTTTCTCATTTCTTTCCTGTTGGCGCGCTTTCCCGGCAGCGGCGCGTGGACCGCGCTTGCCGCGCTCTGCCTGGCCTACGGCCGCGGCTTTGAGGCGGGTTACCTGATCCTCAAGCCCCTGGCCTTCTACCTTATCGCGGTGGGTACTTTCCTCGACGTGATGATCTGCTCCTTTGCCTCGTACGCCGCTGCCCGCCTGAGCGGCTTCATTGAAGAAAAAAAAGTGTCACATTTTATTTAGAGAGAAGATACATGGAATTGACTAACGAATTTATTGACGGCCTTGCCCTTGACGAAGCACGGCTCACGAAAAGCATCGCGGAGGCTCTGGCGATACGCGAAACGCAGGTCTCGGCGGTAACGGGGCTTTTGGCCGAGGGATGTACCGTTCCCTTTATCGCCCGTTACCGGAAAGAAAAAACCGGCAGCCTCGACGAGGTGCAGGTTCGGGACATTGAGCGCCAGTTCGCAAGCGGTAAAAATCTGGAAACCCGGCGGATTGAGATCGTCCGCTTGATTTTCGCGCAGGGCAAACTCACCGAAACCCTGTACGACAACATCAGCAAAGCGGCGACGCTTACCGAACTTGAGGACATTTACGCTCCCTATAAACGGAAAAAGAAAACCAGGGGAATGCTCGCGATTGAAAGAGGACTTGAGCCGCTGGCCTGCGCGATGCGGGAAATGGAGGAGGCCGCGCTGACGGCAAAGGCCGCGGAGTTTGTTACGCCCGCCGGCGGCGAAAACGCGGAGAATCCGGAGCTTAACGTCGCCACGGTGGAAGACGCGCTGCAGGGGGCAATGGATATTATCGCGGAGGCGGTTTCCCAGGACCCGGAAAACCGCGCCTCAATAAAAGCCTTTTATCTTAAAGACGGCAGAATCATTGTAAAAGGATCGGGCATACCCGGCAAAGGAGACGGGGACGCGCAAAAGACAAGCGTCTATCAAATGTACTGGGACTACAATGAAGCCCTCTCGCGGATAAAGCCCCACCGCATTCTTGCCATCAAGCGGGGAGAGCGGGAGGAAGTGTTGGACGTCACGGTTGATGTCGATGAAAACACCGCCGTGGAAATGCTTCAGCGGAAATACGCCCTGCACAATGATTACCACAAAACGGCTATTGAAGACGGCCTTAAACGGCTGCTCTCGCCCGCGCTGATTCGGGAAATCCGGGGGGACCAGAGTGATGCCGCTGACGATCACGGTATTTCGGTGTTCAGCGAAAATCTGAAGAACCTGCTCCTGCAGCAGCCCATCAAGGGAACCAGGGTGCTGGGAATCGATCCGGGCATCCGCACCGGAACCAAATGCGCGTTTCTGGACAACACCGGAAAATATCTGGGGAACATCGTCATCTATAACCACAAAGTTGAGGAAGCCAAGCGCCTTGTCCTTGAAGGGATCAGGAAGTACGACGTACAGCTTATCGCCGTGGGGAACGGAACCGGCAGCCGGGAAGTGCAGGAGATAATCACATCCCTTATTGCAGATAACAATCTGGAAGCGCTTTTTACCGTTGTTGACGAGGACGGCGCTTCGGTGTATTCCGCCAGCGACATTGCCCGCGAGGAATTTCCCGACCTGGACCTTACCATCAGGGGCGCTGTTTCCATCGGCCGCCGTTTGCAGGACCCGCTGGCCGAGCTGGTAAAAATCGATCCGAAGTCCATCGGCGTGGGCCTGTACCAGCACGATGTGAATCAGAAAAAACTTTCCGATACTTTGGACGAAGTGGTTTCTTCGGTGGTGAACAACGTGGGGGTAAACCTCAACACCGCCAGCGTTTCCCTGTTGAAATATGTGTCGGGGATCAACAGCTCTCTGGCGCGAAAAATTATCCGTTACCGCGATGAAAAGGGCCGCATTGAGAGCAGGGCGGAATTGACCTCGGTTCCCGGCATGGGGCCCAAGAGTTTTGAACAGTGCGCGGGTTTTCTCAAAATCCCCGAAAGCGCCGAGCCGCTGGACAACACCTGGGTCCACCCGGAAAACTACGCCGTTGCACGGGATATTCGGGAGACCGTTACCGCTACGGGCGGCCTCGGCCCTGACGCGGCGGCGGCGCTCAGGGAAAAACACGGCGTGGGGGAAACCACCGTCCGGGACATCGTTGAAGAACTTAAAAAACCAAACCGCGATCCCCGAGACGGGTATCCCAGGCCCATTATGCGCAAAGGCGCGCTCAGTTTCGAGGACCTCCGCGAGGGAATGATGATCACCGGCAAGATCAAAAACGTGGTTGACTTCGGCGCGTTTGTCGATCTTGGAATCAAGGAAAGCGCTCTGGTACACATCTCGGAGATGAGCGACCGCTTTGTCAAAGATCCGCTGGAAATGGTAAAGGTCGGGGACGCGCTGGAATTCAGGATTATCAGTCTGGATAAAGACCGGCGGCGCATCGGTCTTTCGCGGAAAAGCGAACACAAACCGGCGGCAAACGGAAGGGGCGGGGAAAAGCCGGCGGTAAAGGTCATACAGAAAGAAAACAAGGAGCAAAAAAGGAAAGTCATCGCCGTTAAAAAAACGGATACTCCCCAGGACGCTTCTGTTCCCCGGCACGCCGACCGCAGCCGCGGCGACAACTACAGCCGCGCAACGGACGACGGTACTATGTACAATCCCTTTGCCGGGGCTTTTGGGAAAACGCGGAAATGACGAACCAGGGCAAGCCGCCGGATAATTTTTAACGTGATGGTATAATCCCGATTTCTTTTAAAGATGAAAGATAAATATCTTCAAATGTTTTTTCTTCGTCTGATTTCGATTCGTTAAGATGACCTAAATCATTTCTATCTTCTATCTCTTCTTTCAGAGATGAAAGATAAATATCTTTAAATGTTTTCATATATACCGCCTTTAATAATTAGTACAAATTAAATTTTCATGTCCATTTTTAATCTAATAATGGAGTCTCGACTTCTTTAAAAGTTCCATTCTTTTGGACATTGGCCGTATACTCATTCAAGATAGTTTC
>JAISYA010000127.1 GCA_031270205.1 Treponema sp. | reverse complement strand
TTTTTTGTAAAAATTATTCCATGGCATTTACACGGAATATGTTAAACAGAAAATCCTCAAAACCGCTTTATGCGCAGTTAAAAAGCATCATTAAAGAGAAAATTGAAAACGGTGAATGGTGTTCCAATGAAATGATACCGAGCGAGAATGAGCTGGCTTCCGGTTTCGGAATAAGCCGGATGACCGCCCGTAGTGTGGTAACCCAGCTGGTCGCGGAGAATGTGTTGTACCGCGTCCAGGGGAAAGGCACTTTTGTATGTGAAGATAAAATCGAAATGTCGTCCCTGTCCTACGCGGGCATACGGAGTCAGCTTGAAAAAAAAGGCTACGATGTGGAAACCCGGCTTTTGCAGGTGGACCAAATTCCCGCCCAGGGCCGCGCTGTCCAGCGTTTGGCGGTAGCGCCGGGCGCCATGCTCTACGAGATAAAACGCATCAGAATTGCCAACAAAATCCCCATAAGCTATCACCACAGTTTTATCCCGCTCAGTCTCTGCGAGGGTCTTGAAAAATACGATCTACAGAACGAGCAGCTTTGCGATATCATGTCGGCCCATTACGGACTGCGCCGCTCGTATTCGGTCGAGACGCTGGAGAGTTCTCTGGCGGACGATCAGAAGGCGGGTATTCTGGGAGTCGGCTACGGCTTCCCCCTGATCCTGCTGCAGGACGTTATTTTTAACACGGTTCGGGTTGCTTTTGAGTATTCCCGGGTGTATTTCAGGGGCGATAAAGTAACGTTGCGTTTTGAACACAGCGAAAATTCGTAAATTCCTGCAAAAATTACCCCGCAAACTCCAAAGGGAGCGTTCATGCTCCCGGATTAGGAGCATACCGTCTACAGCACCGCCTTTCGGCTACAGCAGCACACAGCCCACATAAGTCAGGGTGTTGGGGCCGTAGTAGTAGGGCAGGTTGTTGGCCGTACAAACATCGCTGACTACCATGCCCATCGCTTCCATGGAGACAAACATCCTGTTCGGGAAACGGCAGGGGGAATCGGGATAACTGCACTGTTCGCAGTTTTTACAGGCGCCGGCGCCCAACAGCAAATACGGCGGCGGGGCGTCTGTTTCCGGCGCGGAGTACAGGGCCATGAGCGCTTCCTGAAAAACCCGCATATGCTTTGCGTGGTCCGCCGAAATTTGGGTCATCCCCTCATAATCCAGGGAATCCTCCAGCGCGCCTGATGTTTGGAGAATAAGCCCGCCGCCGTAGCGCCTGATCCGCTGTTCGCACTCTTCCAGGCTGCCGCAGGCCGGCGGACAGGACCAGTTTTTCCCATAAGCGTTGCATTTGCCCGTGGCGCAGGTAGCCCGCACTTCCGGGCGTACCCGTATGGTATCCGTCCGCAGTTCTCCGGTATAGGTAAAACCGCAGCCCAGGACCAGTTCCCTGAGCCGGGACAGGGAGAAGTCAGCTGCCAAAGAGTCCGCTCCTGAAGGCGTTGATGTATTCAAGGCAGTAATCGTCCAGTCCCAGCAGCGCTTCGGTTGCGTACAGCAGGCCCATCATGTCCTTGTTAAGCGGGTCCAGAATGGCGCTGTCCATACCGGCGTTCATCGCCAGGATAATAAAGGCCCGGTTGATGTATTTGCGGGCCGGCAGGTTAAAGGAAATATTACTGGCCCCGCCGGTGACATGAATATCAGGATACTGTTCTTTCACTTTTTTGATGGTGGTGACCACCGTGGTTATCCCGTCTTCAGACGCGCCGAGCATCTCAATAAGGGGATCGATGTGGAGCCGTCCGGGGGCGATTTTGTATTCGGCGGCTTTCTTCATTATAAACTCAAAAACCTCAAGCCGCCGTTCCACGTTTTGGGGAATCCCCTTGTCGTCCGACAGGAGGGCCACACATTCCCATTCGGTATTGGCGATCACGGGGAATATCAGATCGATTTTGTCACCCTCACCGGACACGGAATTGATAAGCCCCGGCTTTTTGCAGAACGGGATCGCCTCGGCGCATACCCGGGCGCTGGGGCTGTCGATGCAGATGGGGGTATCGCTGACCTCCTGTACCAGGCCGATGAGCCATTTCAGTATTTCCAGTTCCCCTTCTTCGGGAACCGAGGCGCAGACATCCAGAAAATGCGCCCCCGCCCCAGACTGTTTTTTTGCCAGATCGCGGATGTATGTTTCGTTTTTTTCCGCAATCGCCTTTGCCATGGATGGAATGGACCCGTTAAGTTTTTCCCCGATTATGATCATTTTGTGTACCTCTCGAATAATGAGTATAATTATAAAATAACTTATACACAAGTAGACAAAAGTACCTGCCGGGGAAAAAGGAATCCGCAAATTCGGCGGCGGTCTTCTTTAAGCGCCGATCCGTTTACCCAGGGCCTCGGCGTGGGGGGGATTGAGCAGGATCTCGCTCCAGTTGATCATCATTCCTTCTTTTTCCATGGTCCGCATGAGGCCGGCAAGGGCGCGGCCGCTAAAGAGGCCGCGCTTTTTTACAAAAGCGGCGCTTTTCTTTCCCGCGAGGCCGCTTCCGGCGGAGAGGATTGTGGCCGCCGCCTCTCCCAGCTTTCCGGAAAAAAAGGAAACCGGCTCCGCCGCCACGGCGATGTATTCGTAGCCGGGAAGGCGGAAGCCGTCCCCGGTCCAGGCGTCGATAAGGTCGACGCGGTGCCCCATGGATTCCATTCCCTTGGCCAAAGCCTTTACATAATCCGGCGGGGCTTTCCGTACCGGGGGGACGCTGATTACCGCTATTCGCATGTTACTCTCCTGCCTTGTCTTCCCCGCAGCGCGGTGCGCCCCAGGGGGAGACTTCCCTCCTGTATCAAGCCTGCTTGTAAATTTGATCGATGTTTGGTTCCTTAACCAAAAGGACCGATCGCTTGGCGCTCACCATTATCTCCCGGTGAGCGTGGCTGATGATGTCGCGGGCGCTGCGATCCTTTTCCCATCCTCCCAGTACGATAAGGTCGGCCTTGCGTTCGTCCGCGGCGGTGAGAATCTCGGTGTATACCGCGCCTTTGCGGATTTCCCGCTCAATCTTGACGCCTTTGGCCCGCGCAAGCTCTTCCACAAAGGAAAGGTAGCGCTCGCCGTTGGCCTCAAGGCTTTTTTCATATTCGGCGCTTTCTTCCTGGATGAAGATTTTGCTCAGGGTAAGCTGCCTGATCGTCGCCGTGTCCACCACGTAGACCGCCGTGAGGCGGCAGCGGTAGGACTTGGCCATAACGATAGCGTACTTCGCCGCCAGAATGGAGGCGTCCGATCCGGTAACAACCGTTACAATGTTGGAGATGAGAGGTTTCATTTTGCCGCGCCGGCAGCTCCTTTGCGTTTTAATAGTTTGCTGGTAAAAAAGGAATCCCGCTCCCGCTCCTCCAGCGCCGCTTCAATATACGCCCTGGTCTGGACGGCAGTGGGAATGACCATTTTTTCCAGGGCGTTCACCCGCCGCTGGGTCTTGCGTACTTCCCGCGCAAGCCTCCAGGCAATGGTCCTCACCGCCGCCAATTCCGTGCATATCTTGAGCAGTTCAAAGAATTCTAGCACGGTTTCATCACATTCGGCAAATGAATTCACCGGCGAATATTTCAATTCGGCGTCGGGAAGGCGGATTTCCAGCCCCGGCAGCTTCATTCCAGCGGCCGTAACCTGTTTTTCCTTCAGTTCGAAGCGGTAAGATATGTTCCGGGCCAGCCGTTCCGCCCGCTCCCGGCCCACCACCACCAGCATCCGCTTGAGGCAGGGATAGGATGAGGCGACGCGGGCGTCCAGGTCCCGCTCCAGCATTTTCACCTGCTCGACCTTTTGCATCAGCTCCATCACAAGGATTTCCCGCTTCTGCTCCAAAAGGTCGTAGCCTTCCTCCGCTATGGCCAGCTGTTCCTTGACCCGCAGGAGGTTGCTTTTCGTAGGGGCGATCTGTTCTCTGGCCATCTAACGTTGATAACTATACACCAGAAAAGCCGTATCGTCAAATGGACGCGCGCCGCTCACGAAGTCCGCGGCATGAAACCGGTGCCCTGTCCCGTCATAGCCACAAATATATCTTGTGCAGTTGGGTACAGATGAACCAGATGCCGGCGGAGAGGAGCAGGATGCCCGGTACGGGGCCGACCCAGGTGTCGGCGTTGAGGAGCAGGTTTCTGCCGAGAAAGGCCAGGAAAGCGCCCGCGCCGATGAAGGCGTATTCTTTTGACCCGCGGGAATAGGCGGCGATCAAAAAACTGATTACCGTGATGAGGGCGACGCCGGTTTCGATCAGGCGGAACAGGGAAACGTAGCCGTTGATCATATTCAGGGTGGAATCCCAGGTCTGGGTGTCGATGGGAACCCCCAGGGCGATGATCAGCGTGGCCACGGTAATTACCAAAATGACGTTCCGTTGCTTGCGGACCTCAAGGCCGGCGGCGTACACGCTGGCGGTAAAAAGGGAAAAAATGCCGAAATACCGGCTGAAAAGCAGCATGCGGGAAGCCATCAGGAGGTACAGCGAGGGGATTTCATAGAATTCCTTCAGGGGGAGGATGAGCCGAAGCGCTTCAAAGGCAAAAGACCCGGCGAAAAAGGCAACAAACAGTATTTCCGGGGACTGGGTTGTCTCAAAAGAGTGATAAATCAGGATAAGGACCAGCAGGGCGTAAAGCGCCGAGCCGGCTATGGAGGCGTGGACCGCGTACAGGTTCACGTGCTGAAAACGGCTCACAAACGCGTGAAAAACCCCTTCCGAATGGCGGGTGAGCTCCGGCGAGAGGGAAGCGTAGGCGGGAAGTACCACCAAAGAGGCGGCAATAACGGTAAGCGCGCTGAGGACGGCCAGGACGATTTCCGCCTTGAACAGGCCGTTTCTGCCGGACAGGGTCATACGTCAAGCATAGCCTGATGAACGGTTTTTCTCAAGACACGGACGATGATTCCGATACTTATAAAGAGGAGTCCTCCATGTTGAAAAAAATATTCCTTACCGCGGCGGGAGTCTTGACACTATGCGCCGGTCTCTGGGCGGGTGATACGGCCTCCTTTGTGGATTTGGGTTTTTCGCCGGACGGCGGGGTATATATGTTTGGCCAATACGGGGTACAGTCCGGAACGCTCAAACCCTGGGCGGACCTTTTTATAGTTGACGTGGCCCGCAACGATTTTGTTGCCGGCGGCAGGATTTCGTATACCCACGACAGCCCCATAGCCGCCGGGCAGGACGGCTCCGGCGCCCTTTACCGGCTTATCGCCGGCAACGCCGGTCTGGCGGAGCGCTGCGGAGTGAGCTTTCCCAACCAGGGCCAGCCCCTGTACATAGCCCTGGACGGCGAAGATTCTGTTTCCGGGGAAACCATCGAGTTCAGGCACTTTGAATCCGGCAAATCCTTCCGGGCGAACCTTGTTTCTTCAAGTGAAGGAAGCGGGCAGTACCTGCGATCGTCGTTTTATATCAACCTGGAAAGCGTTTCGGACGGCGGACAGCGGAACACCTATACCGTCGGCGACATAAGCGTGAAGCGGCAGGACATCGTTTCCTATCATATCAAAAAAGTGATAATTGACAGCCGGGAGGATTCCATCGTTTTTGTGATTGAAATGAGGCGGCGCTCCGAGGCGGGCCACGATATCCGCTATATGGTAGAAACGCTGCGCCTGTAGTTTTGAACAGCCTCAATTAGTCTTGACAGGCTGCTAGCCGCTATAGGGCCTGAAAAGCTGGGTCACGGGGCTTCCGTCCTCAAACAAATACCGCAGATAGAGCAGGCCTTCGAGCTTCAGCCGTTCCCACAATCCGTCTTTTTGCTGTTCAATAGCCATATCAATGCAGGCGTCCCGCCCCAGCGCCTCCCGCTTCTGCGAGAAAAGGTACAGCCCCGAGGGGATTTGCAGCGCCGCCGCTCCCGCTTCCGCCCGCGCCGCGAAAACCAAAGCTCCCAGAAAACGGTTCCGCTCAGGCTCAATGCCGCGGCTCTGCGCGGGATCAAGCTCGAAGCAGAACGCCGTTTCTTCCTGCGGGCCGCTGTCCGCGGCGTACCCAAAGGGCGCCAGGTCCGGGGCTTCGGCGTAGCAAAGCGGGGCGCGAAGGTCCAGCCTCATCATTGAGGCGGCTTCCTTTTGATAACATCAAAGCCGCAATAGGGAACCAGCGCCCGGGGAATCCGCACCGAGCCGTCGGCCTGCTGAAAATTTTCGAGGATGGCGATGATGGCGCGGGAGACGGCAATGGCGGTGCCGTTGAGCATGTGGACAAATTTGTTTTTGCCGTCGTCGTCCCTGAAGCGGATATTGAGCCGCCGGGCCTGATAGTCGGTACAATTTGACGTGGATGTTACCTCGCCCCATTCGCCGTTGTTGCGGCCCGGCATCCACGCCTCAAGGTCCCACTTGCGGTAGGCCGGCGCGCCCAAATCGCCGGTGCAGGTGTCCACCACACGGAAGGGAATAGTGAGGCCCTCAAAAATTGCTTCCTCAATGGAACGGAGTTCCTCGTGAAAACGGCCGGATTCTTCGGGCAGGCAGTAGACAAACATTTCCAGCTTGGTGAACTGGTGAACGCGGTACAGCCCCTTGGAAAACTGGCCCGCCGCCCCCGCTTCCCGGCGAAAACAGTGGGAAAGGCCGGCCATGCGCAGGGGCAGTTTTTCTTTCGCGAGGATCGTGTTGGAATAATAGCCCCCCAGCGTAATTTCCGCGGTACCCACCAGGCAGGCGTCCTCGCCTTCCAGGGTGTACACGTTGGATTCGGCGCCGCGGGGGTTAAAGCCGATCCCCTCAAGTATTGCTTCACGGGCAACATCGGGCGTGATAAAAGGGGTGAAGCCCTTTTTTTGCAGAATATCCAGCGCGTAACGGACCAGGGCAAGTTCCAGAAACACCCCCTCGTTTTTGAGGTAGTAAAATTTGGTTCCCGAAACTTTGGTGGCCGAATCAAAATCAATGATATCGAGGTCCTGGCCAAGTTGTACATGGTCGGCGGATTCAAAGTTAAATGTAACCGGCTCCCCAACCCGCTTCACTTCAAGATTGTCCTTGTCCTCCCTGCCCAGCGGCGCGTCAGGATGGGCCATGTTGGGGATCTTGCGGGCCTCGGCCTCAAGTTCCTGTTCCGCGGCCGCCAGCGCCGTTTCCGTTTCGCCGATCGCTTCCTTGAGCTTTTTCCCTTCCTCAATAAGGACGTTCCGCTGTTCCGGTTCTATTTTTCCTTTCATTGAGGCGGCGTTGGCGTTCCGCTTCTGCTGTAGTGACTGCAGACGGGTGGTAAGCTCTGTCCGCCGGTTATACAGGCGCACTACCGCCTCGGCATCGGCTTTCATAAAACGGTCGGCAATATTCGCCATCACCGCCGGCAAATTCTCGGCAATAAATCGATAATCCAGCATAGCCCTCAGTGTAGCAAAAACGGAGCTATTCGGCAATGCGGCCGGGACTTTCCCAAAACCGGAGTTGTGGGAAAGCAGCCGTGGATTCGCGGTTTTGCAAGGCTGAAATGGCGCGTGCTATTTCGCCAGCAGGCGGTTGAGCCTTTTGACGAAGTCCGCCGGGTCTTTCAGTTTCGCCCCCTCAACAAGCAGCGCCTGATCGAGCAGAACGCCCGCTACATCGGCGACGCGCTCCTCGTCGTCAACGTCCCTAAGGCCCGCCACAATGGGATGCGCGCCGTTCACTTCCAAAATCGGTTTGAAGTCGGGCATTTCGGTCTGGCCCATGGCCTTGAGCATCTGGGCCATCTGCAGGGAAGGGTCGTTTTCGTCGGCCACGATACATGAAGGCGAGTCGTGCAGGCGGCGGGAAAGTTTTACGTCTTTGACGCGCTCCCCCAGGGCCTTTTTGATTTTCTCGATAACGGGCTTTGCCTCTTTCTCGGCGTCCTTGTCCTTTTTTTCACCCAGTTCCTCGTCGGCGCCGACGCGGTTGACCGCCTTGAGTTCCCAGCTGCGGCTTTCGGTCGTGCCGTCCGCGCCGCTGTCCGGCGCGTCTGTCGTCCGGCGGTAACTGTGCAGCGAGGGAATCACAATGTCGTCAATGTCGTCGTCCATAACAAGGACTTCGATTTCCCGGGCGCGGTACGCTTCCAAAAGCGGCGAGGCCCGCAGGGTTTTTTCATCGCCGCCTGAGATGTAGTAAATGTGCTTTTGATCGCTTTTCATGCGGGAAACGTAATCGGCAAAACCGGTACGGCCCTCAACGGCGGTGCTCTTGAAGCGGACCAGTTCCTGAATGGCGTCACGGTTGGCAAAATCCGAATACAGCCCTTCCTTGAGCGGGCGGTTGAACTGGCTGATAAACGTTTCCCATTTTGCTTTCACCTCATCGGAACCGGAAGCGGCGTTGTCCGCCATCGACCTGAATTCAGAGAGGAGTTTTTTCACCGAAGCGTTTTTGATGTTGAGCAGTATTTTGTTCTGCTGCAGGATTTCCCGGCTTACGTTAAGGGGCAGGTCTTCGGAATCAATAACGCCCCGCACAAAGCGCAGCCAGACCGGCATCAGTTCCTTGTCATCATCGGTGATAAAAACCCGCTTTACGTAGAGCTTCACCCCCGGCTTGTAGTCCGCGTTGTACAGGTCAAACGGGGCCTTTTGGGGGATGTAAAAAAGCGTCGTGTATTCGAGCGTTCCCTCCGCCTTGGTATGGATGTAATGCAGCGGCTCGTCGGTGTCGTGGCCCAGCTGTTTGTAAAACTCGCGGTAGTCTGCTTCCGTGAGTTCCGCTTTGGCCCGCCGCCAGAGCGCCGTGCCCGAGTTGATCCGGTCGGTTTTGGTTTTACTGCCTTTTTCTTTCCCCTGGTCGTCCCATTCTTTTTCTTCATAGGTAAGGTAGATGGGGAAGGCGACATGGTTTGAGTAACGCTTGATGATGTCCTCAATAGACCAGCGGTTTGCGTATTCGGTTCCCTCATCGGTCAGGTGCAGAATCACCGTAGTACCCTGGCTGTCCCGCCCGGCGCTCTCAATATCGAAACTTTCTTTCCCGTCGCTTGACCATTTCCACGCGGCCTCCCCGGCGGCCTTGCGGCTAATCACTTCGATGCGCTCGGCGACCATAAAGGCCGAGTAGAAACCGACGCCGAACTGGCCGATAAGGTTGGAATCTTTTTTGGCGTCTTCGGCGAGTTTTTCCAGAAAGGCCCTGGTGCCGGAGCGGGCGATGGTCCCCAGGGAATCGATAAGGTCCGCCTCGTCCATGCCGATCCCGTTGTCGGAAACGGTGAGGGTTTTGGCGTCTTTGTTGAACGAAATGTCGATGCGGGGATCAAAGTTGATGGTTTTGAAAGCGTCGTCCGCCACGGTAAGGTACTTGAGCTTGTCCAGTGCGTCGGAGGCGTTGGAGACAAGCTCCCGCAGAAAAATCTCCCGGTTGGAATACAGGGAGTGGATGATAAGATGCAGCAAGCGGCTTACTTCGGTTTGAAACTGGTGTTGCGCCATGGGTGGCTCCTTCATAAAAGTGTATTGTATACGA
>JAISYA010000006.1 GCA_031270205.1 Treponema sp. | reverse complement strand
CGTTGATTGCGCCGCCGCCGCCCCCGCCGGAAACGGCAATAGTCCCGATAAAGGAATATCCGCCGTCTCCGCCCTGAGACCGTGATGCGCCCGCCGCGCCGCCGGCCCCGACCGTTATTGCCACGGAACCGCCGGACAGCGCCAGCGTTTCCCCGGCTTTATACAGCAGCCCTCCCGCGCCGCCGCCGCCCGCAGAGTCATACGCGTCTACTCCTGAGCCGCCTGAGCCGCCGCCCCCGGCCACGATGAGGATGTCGGCGGTGACGGACGGCGTAGCGGCTTCAAAGAAGGATAACGAATACGTTCCCGCCGTCTTGAAGACGTGCGTTTCGTAGTAATAGCCCGGAACCTCGGTCCACAGCATGCTGACATCGCCCCCGGCCGCCAGGGGCAGTATATGCTTGGTATCGGGGAAGACGATGGAAACCTCGGCCCGGACGGGGTTCGCTTCCGTTATGTTCACCGCGGCCGCCTTGGTATGGATAACCGCAAGCGCGCCGGGGAAGACATAGCCCGTCACGGGGAAGAGCGTTACCTTCGCCGTATACACCGTGTCCTTCAGGAAAAACCCGTCCGGCGCCGTCACGCCGGGTTCCCATTCCACCGTCCCGTAGCAGGCGGCGGTGCGGAAATTGCGTACCGGCTGGCCCATTATCACCGGCTGGCGGATGTACGCGGTAAGGTCGATGGGGGAGCTTACCGGCTCGCCCGGCCCGGTAGCCGGGAAGACGATAGTTACCACGCCGGAGTCCGCGTTGTTGGAGACGGCCGCGCCCGCCGCCCAGTGTCTAAAGGCGTTCTGCCCCACGCCGTTAAAGGTCCGGCCGCTGGCCGCCTGCATCGTTACCGTCGCCGTGTACGCCGCGCTTGGCCGGAAGACCCCGTTGTGCGGGTTCCCGCCGGAAGACCAGCTTACCACGCCGGTATACTGCGGCCCGGCCAGGGAGAGCGCCGGAATCCCGCCGGTCTCAGGCGCGGGCACGTAAAAGGTAAGGTTCAGGTCGTCTACCGGCAACGCGTTTTCCGCCGGGGCAAACTCGATGATTACCAGGAGCGCCGTCCCCGTCCCGGCCGCGTTGCGTACGGCCGCGCCCGCTCCCCCCAGGTGGGCAAAAGAGTTCTCCGCCACGCCGTCAAACGTCCAGCCTGCGGCGGCAACGATGTTCACCAGCGCCGTGTACGCCGTACCCGTTACAAAGGGGCCGTTATGCGCGCCGCCGCCGGAGACGGACCAGTCCACCCGCCCCTCATACTGCGGCCCGGCGAAGGAGCGCACCGGGGTCTCGCTGCCGTAGGGCGCGGGCACGTTGTAGGTCAGGGCCAGGTCGTTTACCCTCTGGAGGACGGCGCTCTGGGACGTCTGGGACGCGGCCGTGGAACTCTGGTTCTGGCTCTCCTTGTCATCCTCCCGGTACCATTCCGAGATAATGGGATTTTTGCAGGCGGCGAAGACCAACAGGAGCGCGCAGAGCGCGGGGAACAGGCGGCGGGCAGGCGTTTTGTACATGGTAAATTTCTCCTTTATGTACAGGGGAAGAGGCGTTGCCAGGAGGCCGGTAAGCGGGAGGGTAACGGGGCGAGAGGCGTTTTCGTTTGGTAACGCGGGTATATTCACATGAATAACTATAAGCCGGCTATGGCCTGTTGTCAAGGCAGCGCGCGGGCGGGACGGGGCCCAAGCCCGGTGGTTTTGCGGCGATTGAACGCACGCGCCGACGCGCCGGGATAACGCGCCGGCTTTTCCGCGCGGCCGTTTTTTTCTTTTTCTCCGGTGAATTCGCTAAAGCCCGGTTTGTAAAAACCGATATTCAAAATGAGACGGATAAAACCGCGCGCCCGTCGGGCCGCGGCCGGTCCGTGTATCCTCACCCTTCCGGGAACAGATGGGTCGAGGGTTCCGGTGTATGTAATGCACCAAGGCACAAAGGTCCGCGTACGCGGACATTACCAACAAAACGGCATGGATGCCGCGGCGCCGTAAGCTGTCGTTGACGGCGGCGCGCCGAAAAAAGCCAAGGGAGTGAATATGATTATTAATCACAACTTAAGCGCGATGTTTGCCGACAGGTCCCTCAAGGTTACCCAGACGTTTCTGGATAAAAACATGGAAAAACTGTCGAGCGGACTGCGCATCAACCGCGCCGGTGACGATGCTTCGGGACTCGCTGTTTCTGAAAAAATGCGCGCCCAAATCCGGGGCCTGAATCAGGCATCTACCAATGCCCAGAACGGTATTTCGTTCATTCAGACCACGGAGGGCTATCTCCAGGAATCCGAAGACATTCTCCAGCGTCTCCGCGAATTGGCAGTGCAGGCCGCCAACGGTATTTATACCGAGGAAGACCGTCTGTACATACAGATCGAGGTTTCAGCCCTGGTTGACGAAATTGACCGGATTGCCTCGCACGCCCAGTTCAACGGGATGAATCTGCTGACCGGCCGTTTTGGCCGTATGATCGGCGAAAACGTGGTTACCGCCTCTATGTGGCTCCATATCGGCGCCAACATGGATCAGCGGGAGCAGGTGTTTATCGGTACCATGACTTCCAAGGGTCTGGGAATCCGGAACGTCGGTGACAACACCTTTATTTCGCTGTCCGCGCCGGACAGCGCCAATCGTGCCATTGGAACTCTTGACCGGGCGTTAAAGATCATCAACAAGCAAAGAGCTGATCTTGGCGCCTACCAGAACCGCCTGGAACACGCGGTCCGCGGCATCGACACAGGAGCCGAAAACCTGCAGGCTTCCGAGTCCCGCATACGTGATACTCAGATGGCGAATGAGATGGTCGGTTACACCAAGAACATGATCCTCACGCAGTCCGGTACCGCCATGCTGGCGCAGGCCAACCAACGGGGTCAAACGGTTCTCCAGCTTCTGCAATAATCGCAAACGGCGCCGGCGGAAAACCGGCGCAAAATTATTGTGGAGACGTCTCTCGGAAAGGCGCCTGGCCGCTTCGGCGGTCAGGCTTCTTTTTTGCCCGCCTGGCTAACAAGATTCATTGAGACGGCGTATCATGGCGGTAAAACGTTCCGGCACGGGCGAGGTGAAAACCGCTGGAGCGCTTTGTCCGGGCAGGGTGATGACCAGGCGTTTCGCGTGCAGCATGAGGCCGGCCGCGGAAAAAAGCGGATCGGTAAAACCGTAAAGCGGATCGCCTGTTATGGGACATCCAAGGTAGCGGAGATGAACGCGAAGCTGGTGAGTACGGCCGGTTTTGGGCCGCAGCAAAAGCAGCGAGTGGCCGCCCCAGGTTTTTATCACCCGGTAAAAAGTAAGCGCCGTTTTGCCCCGGGCGGAGACGGCAAAACGCCTGCGGTTCGCCTCGTCCCTGGCGATCAGGGTTTCAACGCGGCCGGTCTCTTCTTTGGGTACGCCGGACACAATGGCGATATAATTTTTTTTTACTTTTCTTGTTTTGAATTGTTCGGCGAGAAAAGCGAGGGCTTCATCATCATAAGCGGCAACAATAAGCCCCGACGTATCCTTGTCGAGCCGGTGCACAATGCCCGGCCGCAGCCCCGCCGGCGCGGAAGCGCGGCCCCGGCACAGTCTTCTGAAATACAGGGCGTTGGCGAGCGTACCCCGCCGGTTTCCCGCCCCCGGATGTACCACCATTCCCTGCGGCTTGTTTATCACCACTGCCCGCTCGTCCTCATACATAATATCAAGCGGTATATCTTCGGGGACAAGATTGAGCGGTTCGGCTTCATTCCAGGAAAGTTCGACCCAATCGCCCGTTTGTACCGGGCGGGACAGTTTCACCGCCTTCCCGTTTATTTTGCCCTGCAGCGCGCGCGCTTTAATTTGGGAGCGGGAAAGCAGGCCCCTGTATTCCGCCACATAACGGTCCAGTCTAAGGCCGCCGGGAATTTGCTCTTTAACGGTACAACAAAAAGAGGGCATCAGGGCGCGGCGGGAATCGTCGTCCCTGCGGAATTGCCGCCGCTGCCGCTATTCCCGCCCGCCGATCCTTCCGGCCAGGGTGTCTTGTTGATGATGACGTTGCTGCCGGCCGGGAGGCTTTCGGCGCGCCGCCGTTCCTTGTGGCGTTTAATCTGCACGATAATCAAATCGGTGAACGCCAGGGCCACGGATATACTCGCGGCGACAATCAGCGTCGTTTCGTGTTCCTTGTTGCTCATGTCTATCGCGCCGGCCGTTTTCAAAGGCCAGGGGGCGTAGCGCCTCCCGCTCTCGCTCCAGTCCATGCCGTTTTCGTCGATCCAGCGGCGGGTGTCCATGGCAAAAGTGGTGGCAAACATGGTAAAGGGAAAGGAACCGAAGGCGACTATTTCCCAGCGGCGCAGATCCTTCGCCCATTGGGGGAAGCCTTTGGTATTGAAAACAGTCGGGTCAACAGCGGTAGTGTCGGTAGTGGTAGTCTGCGCGGAGGCTTCGTAAACCGGCGCCATAAGAATAATCATAATTACCAACAGCATGCAGTTGACTGTTCCTTTCATAAAACCCGCTCCCCGAAAATAGCGCTGCCGATGCGCGTCAAAGTTGATCCTTCCTCAATGGCGATTTCAAAATCGCCGGACATCCCCATAGAAAGACATGACCAGTTCCAGCCGCCGCCCGCCGGAGGAGGGAAACGCCGTTCCAGTTCCTTTTGGGCGTTTACCACCTGCCTGAAGGAAGAGCGAATCAGCCCCTCGCCGGCGGTGTTAGGCGCCATGGTCATCAGGCCGCGGACAGCCAGGGCCGGACAAGCAAGAACAAGTTCAACGGCCCTGAAAAGTTCATCAAGACCGGGAAAGCCGCTTTTTGATTCTTCCCCCGTGTGCAGTTCAAGCAGTACCGGCAAAGGCCGGGGCCGGGCCGCGGCGCGCTTAGCCAACTCAAGGACGATTGATTCCCGGTCCACCGACTGAACGCAGTCAAAAATTTCAACGGCGGCTTTTGCCTTGTTCCGCTGGAGAGAACCTATCAGGTGGAGTTCCGCGCCGGGACAGCTTTCCCTGAAAGCCGCGAATTTCTCCGCCGCTTCCCGCACCCTGTTCTCGCCAAAATACCGGAGGCCCGCCTGCCAGGCTTCCATAACCGATTCTATCGGGTGAAATTTCGTCACCCCGACGAGGGTTATCTCATCCCGCTTCCTGCCGCACGCGGCGCAGGCCTTTTGTATCCGCTCTTCTATGTTCGCTATATTATCGGCAATTGACATCGTTTTCTCAAATCCTCATTTACTCAAATCTTCCACTACTCAAATCTTCCACGGCCTCTGCCAGGGAAACAAAAGCCTCCAGCCCCAAATTTTCGGCCCGTTCATCACCTTTAAGGCGGCTCCGGGCCAGGGCCTCGCCGGCTATGTCTTCCGCGGTCTGTCCGATATTCGGCGCGGCGCGGCCTTTTTTTATTATAACGGAAAATATGAAATTACGCAGATTGTTCTTTATCATTTTTCTGCGCGAGGCGAAGAGACTTCGTACCAGGGGATAGAAGATGGCCGGGCAGGCGCCGGGAATGTCCTTACGGAGTTCCAGTTTAAGCCCCTGCGAATCCACGTTGGGCCGGGGATAAAACGAAGCGCCCCGGATAATCATCAGGGGGATTACCTTATACGCTGAGGAACAAAGCACCGAAAATGAAGAATAATCGGCTGAGCCGGGACGGGCTGCCATGCGGAAGGCAACTTCCCTCTGGACGGTAAGTACCATACGCCTGAAAAGGCGCTTTTTTTCGACCATGTCCGCTATTAACGCGGCGGCAATATTGTAGGGCAGGTTTCCCAGGAGATATTGCGCCGCCGGCTGGGAAGGCCAGGTTTTCATCACATCGCCTTCAATCAGGGTGAAGTTTGGCCGCGAGCCGAACAGTTCCCGCAAAACCCTGGCAAAGCCCGGATCAATCTCGAAAGCCCTTACCGGAAAGCCCTTTTCAAGAAGCTGCCCGGTCATGGCCCCAAGGCCCGGCCCGATTTCCCAGATCTCCGCGTCCGGCTCCGCTTCCAGAGCGTCGATCAGCGCCCACCTGACAGCCGGGTTTATCAAAAAATTCTGCCCGTATTTTTTCCGCATCCCCAGGCCCTGCTTTTCCAGAAAAGCCCGCAGTTCAGATACGGAATTGTAATTCATTCCCATGACATCCGGTACTTGCGGCTCAGGCAACAATACCTGCGCGCGGAATTTTTTTTGAAGTGCGAATTTTATGGCGAAAAACCCCTGTACGGAGTCAGGCAGCCTAAAACCTTGCGAGGTCGATTATTGATTTTGGCAACAATTTTGTCAAGCTGTTTTTGGGTAAAACAAAACGTGGGCCTTGACACTTTAAGGAAAACGTGACTATAGTGTAAACGGTTGCGGCATAATCGGACCGGTATATAACGGCGCCCCAAAACCACCCGGCCCCTTCGTCTATCGGTTAGGACATGAGATTCTCAATCTTAAAAGAGGAGTTCGATTCTCCTAGGGGCTATTCCGAATGATAATCAATCAAAGTGCACACAGGGGTAGGGGCGAGGATCTTTCCATAGTTTAAGAAGGGAAGCCCTACCACGCCGAAAATCTCCGGCACTTCCGCGCCGCCGGCCTGAATTAAGCCGCGGGCAGCGTTAAGAGTTCCGCCGGTGGCAATAAGATCATCCAGCAGGAGGACCCGCTTGCCTGCGGGAACGTCTTCCTGGTGGATTTCAATTTCCGCCTGGGCATATTCAAGGTCGTATTTTTTTGACAGCGTAACACCCGGCAGCTTTCCCTTTTTGCGTATCAAGAGAAGGGGTATGCCCATACGGACCGCAAAAGGAGCGGCAAACACAAAGCCCCTGGCCTCTATGGCCGCCACCGCGTCAATATCTTTACCCTTGTAAATGTCCACCATGGCTTCAACACAGTAGCTGAACGCCTTGGGCGCCGCCAGAATACTGGTAATGTCGTAAAAAAGAATGCCCTTTTTGGGAAAATCGGGAATTTTTCTGATGTAATCATCAAGATTTAAAGAAGCCATAATATCTCTCCTTTTAGCGGCAATAGGACTCGGACCTATGACCGAACGGATATGAGCCGTTTGCTCTACCAACTGAGCTATGCCGCCATTAAACCATGCTAATATACGGTATAATGGAAAAAAAGTAAAGCTACAATCAGCCCAAAAAGCGAAAAAAAGAAAGTTTTGAAAAAAGTGTTACCGTCGTTGTTACCCCGATTTTCAGAGTATCACTGCAAAAGCCGCTTGACGTTTGGCCGGCGCGGTTGACGCTATAGATACGGCATTACACCGGAAAAAATCACCGCCGGGAGGCAGGAGGAAAACGCAAAAAAGGAAACGGATTACTTACTGAGTTCATCGTTGCTACAGCCCTCGGAATAGACCTCTCAGTTCCCCGGGAGGAATGGAGCGCCTGGGACCTCACCAGCCCGGGGAATACGGGTTGAAGTCAAATCCGCCGCTTATCTCCAATCCTGGGGACAGAAAAACCTCTCTCAGATTGTTTTTTCAATCCGTACAGCAAAGGCGGACCCACGACCATTGAGAACGCCCAGCTTGCCCACCGGTACTGCAACCGACATAAGAGCGATAAGCTGGCATAGCGAATTACGCGGTTTTTTGCTTTACCTCGATTTTATATCCCAAGTGATCAAGCATCTTGACCACCGTTGTAAACGACGGGTTTCCGGTCCTTGAAAAAGAGCGGTATAGGCTTTCCCTGGAAAGGGTCAACTCTCTGGCCAACTGCGCCATCCCCTCAGAACGGGCTATGTCTCCGATCACTTGAAAAAGGAGTCCGGTATCGTTTTCCTCAAGAGCCGCCTCAAGATACCCGCTCACATCATCTTTTGTTTTTATGTGGTCTGCCATATCCCACTTGTATGTTTTTTCCATCTCAAAATCCCTTTGCCAATTTTTTGGCCTTTTCGATGTCCCTGCCCTGGGTTGACTTATCGCCCCCGCAAAGCAGGATTATGATTTCCTTCCCGGTATCTTTGAAATACACCCAGTAACCCGGACCGTAGAAAATACGCATTTCAGATACACCCTCACCAACCGGCGCTACATCCCCAGGATTTCCAATGGCAAGACGCCTGATTCTTATGTCGATTTGCCTTTTAGCCCGAACATCAAGAAGTCCTGAAAACCATTTTCGGAAGGTTTCTGTTTCCCGTATTTCCATATTCTAATTGTAGCATATAAATTACATGTTGCCAAGATGTTTTTATAAAAAACGTGGTTGTGGTTTTCCACAGGTTATCCACATCAGTTTTTCTAAAACTGAATAACCATTAAATTTATATTACTATATATGGAGCGGATTTGTTACTTATGACCGCAATCAAATCATGGGCCACACTGATGATATACGGGAAACCATGATCGACATGATGTGCAATGATGATGAATTTATTCAGTCTATTGAGATACAAACCAGTAATACCAAACAAATGACCTTACGTTTCAAGAAGTGGATGGATGTTCTGGAAAAAACAGTCTCCGGCTCTTATCCACGGACTTTCAGTTACGACTTGAAAAAACAACTCTTTGACCGTGATTCCACCTGCTGGATCTGCCATAACCGGATAATGGCGATTGAGGACGCCGAGGTGGATCACAAAGACCCGTACAGCAAAGGCGGACCCACGACCATTGAGAACGCCCAGCTTGCCCACCGGTACTGCAACCGACATAAGAGCGATAAGCTGGCATGAAACAAAAACAACCGGACTAAAAACAGAAAACAATCTGCCTACAATGCCTTTTTAAGTATTTCCGGATGGGCTATCGAATACTCCAAAATGGCAGCCATTACTCCGGTATATCCTTTGCCCAAAGCCTTGTACTGCTCAACCGTTTTCTGACTCAACCTGATTCCTACGGTTTGCTTGACATTTCGTTTTCTCGCCTCGGCGCATAGATAGGCCAACTGCTTCGACGAATAAACCGGACTATCTTCATCGGAGATGACCGGCATACTGGCAGCACGGTTGACCTGTTCAAGCTGCTCCACGGTCGGCTTATCACCGGGCTTAAGCGTTGATGTTATTTTCATGGTATATCTCCTTTTCGGCCTTTGTTGCCGATCTTGCAGAAATCAGTCTGATAGTTTTTCCCCGTTCTGTGTAAACAACAAAAAGGACTTTATTAACCATTCCGATTGCAATCCCTCGTTCTTCTTCACCGCTGTGGAACAGGTCGGGTAATATGACTTTGCCCGGATCATTAAAAACAAACCGCGCAACTTCAAACGAGATACCATGTCTTTCCTGGTTCAATTTATTTTTTTCATCGTCCCATTCAAATGATAAATCGTTCGTACTTATAGTATAACTTATTGTAATACATTTTGTCAATAAGTTTTTGAAAAATTTTCCCCAAAATGAGCCTCCCCGGAGCAAAGCTCCGGGGTATTAAACCAGACTTTCGAATAAAAAAGCCCCGGATGTCCGGGGCTATTCCGTAGGAAAGAGGGATGGGTCTAAGTAACCGGCCGCCGGGGTTTCAGTTTGCCCTGTCCTGGAAAACTGACCAGGTGAGGATCGGCTCCGATACCGGCAAGAAACTCTACAGCCCTCTTGTTGCGTAGTTTTGTTTCTTCCTCCGCTGTCATCCCGGCGTATTCATCCTGAAGTTT
>JAISYA010000027.1 GCA_031270205.1 Treponema sp. | reverse complement strand
GTGGAATTTCAGCGCCCCTTTTTTGTGAACGGTCCCAAGTACCTTGCCCCCCTAACGCTGGCGGACATCGCCAAAGAATTGGGGGTTCACGAAACCACGGTTTCACGGATCGCCAACGGCAAATACATGCAGACCGAGTGGGGCATCTTTGAGATACGCTTTTTCTTCAGCAATTCAATCAGCGGTACGGGTTCCGGCGGTTCTCCGTATTCCAAGGAGGGGGTTAAGGCGGTAATTCAGGAAATTATCACCGCGGAAAACCGCCGGATCTCGGACAGGGACATCGCCGATCTTTTGGCACAACGGGGCATTTCCCTTGCCCGCCGCACGGTGGCCAAATACCGCAAAGAGCTTAATATGGGTTTTTCATACACCCGTCGAGGCGGGTGTACACCCGCTGAGCGGGAAAAATAAAGCAGGAGGCTAAACATGAACATCGAAATCAAGGCAGTACATTTCACGTTACACGACGACACCAGAGAGTACCTCAACAAAAAAATTGAGCGCATCCACAACGCCGAAAACATGATTGTGGATCTGCTCTTCACTCTCACCAAGGACAAAGACTTTGGAGCAGAAGCAACCGTTAATTTCCGCTGGGGCGTTTCAATCCACATCAAGGAACACGACTTTGAACTCAACCCCGCTATAGATAAACTCATGGATAAACTCGGAATAAAAATAACCAAGGAGAAAGAAAAGGTCAAGGAGAAACGCTCACCCGGCATTAAGGGGGAAATGGACGGCGTATAATTCGATCTTCACTGAAGGCCGGGGCGGCGGCATTTAAGCGCCGAGCGGTTTGTCAAATACCACTCTGGTCTTCAGTATACCGGCCATGCGCGGCCTCTCCGGTATTGACAGCGAAATGACGGCAGACACTCTCCAGGTCCGCTTCCGGCGTGAATGAGGGCTTTGCGAAGCATCGCTTCCGCAGGAAGCGCGACCAGGGCTGCAAAAATGTGGGTGGAGTTTTGGCGTGGGAATGTTCCCCAGCTACGCTGGGGCGCGCAGCGGAATGACCTGGCCGTTGTGGAGGCCGAGCCGCTTTAGCGGCGAAGCGCGCATACAGTCCCGTTATGCGCCGTTTGTGTCTTTAAAAAATACCTTTATTCGAAAGTCTGGTTTAATACCCCGCCTTGAGATTTGCTTCAATCTCCTTCTTCGCTTTTTTTGTCTTTGTGGTTAAACCCTCTCTTGATCCCCGTTATTTCCAAATAACTCGTTAGCCCCTCACCTTAAAGGGACTGACGGACTCTTCCAGTTTCCGGACCTCCGTCTTGGCGTGATCCGCCGCAAGAACCACCAATTCGGAATTGGCGCTTAGGGATTGGGCGCCCTCTTCGCAGCGGGATGCTTTATTGTCCACGCTGCGGCTCAGTTCCGAGAGGCTCCGGCAGGCTTCCACCGCGCCGGCGGCGCTGGTTTTCATGGCCGCCGAGGCGTTTTCCACGTCCCGGGTAATGGCGTTAAGGGCGGCGATGGAACCCAGAAGCTGCTGGGAGCCGCTGTCCTGTTCCCCTGCGGCGTTTTTCAGATCCGCCGAGATTTGCTCAATCCGATGGATAAGGCCAATCATGGCGTCAAAGGACTGGTCCACATGGGCGGAAGCTTCGGCGATTTCCTGAATCCGGTTCTTTACCGACAGCAGGGCGTCCCCGGAACTTTTTGCCTGCTGGGCGGTGGTTTCCGCCAGCTTGCGGATCTCCTGGGCTACCACGGCGAAACCCTTCCCCGTTTCCCCCGCATGGGCCGCCTCTATGGCGGCGTTCATGGAAAGCAGGTTCGTTTGGGTCGCCACATCGGAAATAACTTTGTTCATCTCCGCCAGGGCCTGGGATTCCTGTTCCACCAGCCTCGTGGACGCTGCGGTTTCGGAAAGCCGCTTTTTTTCCTCCAGGGATGAAAGAACCAGTTCCTGGATATGGTTATTAACGGTAACCATATTGTTTTCGATAGAATGAATACTCGCCGCCAGCTCCTCTATCGCCGAAGAGGCCCCGCTGATTTGTCCGCTTTGTTCCCGGATCTTCCCGTCAAGCCGCTCAACCTCCTCCACCACCTGGCTTACCGAAGATTCATTATAGAGGATGGATTCGTTTTCCCGGCTTATATCCTGCCGGATTGACATTACCGCGTCCTTTACCGTGGAGACTGTTTCCTGGGTTACCGAAACAGAACGGGAGAGATCATCCGCCACCATACTGATCCTTTGGGATGAATCCTTGATCCGTTTTATCAGAACGCTGATTCCGGCTGCAAATTGATTAAACCCCGCGGAAAGAGCGGAAGCCTCCCGGGAGGAATAGTCCGGGGGCGCGGCGGTCAAATCCCCCGCGGCGATAACGTTAAAGGAACTTACCAGTTTCCTGAAGGGCGCGGTCAGGACACGGCTAAAGACGATGGCCGCAAGACAGGAACCCATAGCCAGAAGGGCGACAACGGCAATTACAAATAAAAGGATAGCCCGGGAATCCGCCCGGACGGCATCCAAAGAGCCCGCAGAAACCAGAAACCAGCCGGTTCCCGGTACGGGGGCGGAACAGATATAGGCGTCCCCGTTAAAAGAGACGGTGGTTTTATTGGATAAAATCGCTTCCCGGTCGAGGCCGCTTAGATCGTCAAAGATGTTTTTTTCCATGACATATTCGAGGTCTGAATGGACAATGTACAGGCCGCTGCCGTCAACAAGGACCGTGCTGCCGTCTTCGGTTATTTTTCTTTGCGAGACAATATCGTTTAACACATCCACAAACACATCAACCGCTATAACGCCCGGGATATTCCTCTCCTCATCCCTGACGGTATGGGCTACGGTAATACAGAGCCTTCCGGTTTGGCTGTCCACATAGGGCTCGGTGATCGCCGCTGTATCGGAACGCGCCATAGCGTCAATAAACCAGGGCCGTTCCGGAGCGTCCCAGTCC
>JAISYA010000009.1 GCA_031270205.1 Treponema sp. | reverse complement strand
CAGCGGACGCGCTCATTTGACTGTTCCAAAACTTCAGTTTTGGAACAGCAACCTTTAAAAAACGCAGTTTTGTAAGGCTTTAGCCTGAAAAACTGCAAGAGCCTGGTCCAAAACCGTGCGCGCGAGCGCACAGTCAATTAGTTTTGGAACAGGCACGACTGTTCCTGGTTTTTCAGAATTTTGAGTTTTTTTACTTGACTAAAAAAAAGTTTAGTGATTTAATGAAATAAAGTTAAGGAGAAACCATGAAAGTTGTACAAACCAGCGCCGCTCCGGCGGCCATCGGGCCTTATTCCCAGGCTTTTATATCGGGAAATCTGGTGTTTAGCTCCGGTCAAATTCCGCTTTTGCCGGGAACCGGGGAGCTTACGGGAACCGGCGTTGCCGAACAGACCGAGCAGGTTATCAAAAACCTGAAGGCGGTTCTGGAAGCGGCCGGTTCGTCCCTGGAAAAAGTGGTGAAAACCACCTGTTTTCTGGCGGACATGGGCGATTTCGCCGCTTTTAACGAAGTTTACGCGAAGCATTTTACCGGCAAGCCCGCCCGTTCGACGGTGGCGGTCAGGCAGCTTCCCAAAAGCGCGCTGGTGGAAATTGAAGCCATAGCGGAAATTGAGTAGCGGCGGAACCAAGGAGGACGAAAATCAGAAACCTGATAAAATGGGCGCGTAACGAAATGCCCAAAACTGATTATTCCAAAAGCCTCTCCCTTATGAGCGCCGCCGAAATAGAGAAGGCCTGCCGGTTTCACCGGAGTTTTCCCCAATACAGTGAAACGCCCCTGGTGAATTTATCCCGCCTTGCCGCCTACTTCGGCATTAAAGGAATCTTTGTTAAAGACGAATCTTTCCGTTTTGATCTTAACGCCTTCAAGGTGCTGGGCGGCTCTTACGCCATCGGCAAATACATTGCCCGGCAGCTTGGGAAAGACATTTCCGGGCTTGATTACAACACGCTGGTTTCAGACGGGACCAAGCAAAAGTTAGGCGACATTACTTTTTACACCGCTACCGACGGCAACCACGGCAGGGGCGTGGCATGGGCGGCCAGCAAGCTGCGGCAAAAATCGGTGGTGCTGATGCCCAGGGGTTCTTCACAGACCCGTCTGCAAAACATTCTCGCGGAAGGGGCAGACGCCGCCATTACCGATTTGAACTATGACGATGCGGTGCGCCTGGCGAACCAAAAGGCATCCGGTGACCCTCACGGGGTTATGGTGCAGGACACCGCGTGGGAAGGCTATGAGGAGATCCCCGGCTGGATCATGCAGGGCTACGGCTCCATGTCATTCGAGGCGGCCAGGCAGCTCAAGGAAGCGGGGTTTGAACGTCCGACTCATATTTTTGTGCAGGCCGGGGTCGGTTCTCTGGCCGGCTCGGTGGCCGGTTATTTTGCCAACATTTTCCCCGATAATCCGCCGAAGGTTGTGGTGACGGAAGCGTCCGCCGCGGACTGCCTGTATATTTCCAGCCTGGCCGGAAAACTTGTCGGCGTTAAAGGGAACTTGACCACGATCATGGCCGGCCTTGCCTGCGGCGAGGGTAATACCATTTCCTGGGAAATATTAAAAAATTGCGCGGACTTTTTTGTCTCCGCCCCCGACTGGGTTGCCTCCCGCGGTATGCGCGTGCTGGCCGTTCCCCTCAAGGGCGACAACAAGGTGATCTCCGGGGAATCCGGCGCGGTTACCGCGGGACTGCTCTTTACCCTGCTCCGGGACGCGGAGTACCGGGACTTCCGTGAAGCCCTGGGAATAAACGCCGACTCAGTGGTATTGCTTTTCAGTACCGAAGGCAACACCGATCCTGAAAAATTTCGTGACGTAGTCTGGGACGGGGAATTTCCCAGCGGAAATATGTAAGGAGACAGCGATGTTAGATTTTGCAGCGATTAAACAGGCCGCCGAGGGATACAAGGCGGACATGACCAGGTTCCTTCGGGACCTGGTGCGGCTTCCCGGCGAGAGCTGCGGCGAAAAAGAAACCGCCGCCCGCATTGTGGAAGAGATGAAGAAAGTCGGTTTTGACGAGGCCGGTATCGACAGGATGGGCAACGTCATTGGTTACATGGGAACGGGCAAGACCCTCATTGCCTTTGACGGCCACATCGATACCGTCGGCGTTGGCAACCGGGACAACTGGAAATTCGATCCTTACGAGGGCTTTGAAACCGAGAGGGAAATCGGCGGCCGCGGCGCTTCGGATCAACTGGGCGGGCCGGTGGCGGCGGTTTACGGCGCGAAGATCATGAAGGACCTGGGCCTCCTGAACGACAAATACCGCGTGATGGTAACGGGCACGGTGCAGGAAGAAGACTGCGACGGCCTGTGCTGGGAATACATCATCAAGGAAGAAAAAATCAAGCCCGAATTTGTGGTTATTACCGAACCTACCGACGGCAATATTTACCGCGGCCAGCGGGGCCGCATGGAGATACGGGTAGAGGTGAAGGGTATTTCGTGTCACGGCTCCGCGCCCGAGCGGGGGGATAACGCCATTTACAAGATGGGCGAGATTCTCGCGGAGGTGAAGGCCCTGAACAAAAAGCTGAAAAACGATCCTTTCCTGGGCAAGGGTAGTCTCGCGGTTTCGCAGATTTATTTCAGTTCACCGAGCCGCTGCGCCGTTGCGGATATGTGCGCCATTTCCATTGACCGGCGTCTCACCTGGGGGGAAACCTACCGGAGCGCGCTCAGGGAAATTGCCGCCCTCCCCACGGTGAAAAAATACAAGGCCAAAGTCAGCATGTACAAATACGACCGGCCCAGCTACACCGGTGTGCTGTACCCGATAGACTGCTACTTCCCCACCTGGGTAATTCCCGAAGACGCCAGGCCCACAAGGGCCATGGTGAAAGCCTACGAGGGAATGTTCGGCAGGCCAAAAGTTGACAAATGGACATTTTCAACTAACGGCGTTTCGATTATGGGCCGCAACAAGATCCCCTGTATCGGCTTTGGCCCCGGCAAGGAAGTGCAGGCCCACGCGCCCAACGAAAAAACATGGAAGGCGGATCTGGTCCGTTGCGCCGCAGTTTACGCCGCCCTGCCCTCTATCTACACCGGCGGGGAACTGGAGAAAGAAGCGGTAAAACCCCCGGCAAAAGCGGCGGGCGCAGGGAAGACGGCGGCGCCAAAAAGCGCCGCCAAAAAACCGGCGGCAAAAAAGGCAGCGAAAAAATAACGGCTGCGCGGCGGCGGTCACCGGCAGCCTGCCGCGCCTGTGGATTTTTTTGCAATCTTTCAGGAAAAACGCATGACTTAACGCCGTGCGTTTACCGGGCGGGAGACTTCTCCCCTCAAATAAATTTAAGAGACCTTTCCTGAATTTATGGCAAAGGCTCAACAAGGAGTTATAAATGGCTTACATCAATCAGTACATATCCAAACTGGATCAACTCAATTTCAAAGATATGTTCGGCGGGGATTTTTTCCTTACCTGGGAAAAATCATTCGATGAAATTACGGCAACTTTTACCGTTGCGGACGCCCTGCGCTGGCTGCGGGAAAACAATATTTCCGCGAGGGTTTTCGACAGCGGTCTGGGCGTTTCCCTGTTCAGGGACAACTCCACGAGGACCCGTTTCAGTTTTGCTTCGGCCTGTAATCTGCTGGGCCTTGAAGTGCAGGACCTTGACGAGGGGAAATCCCAAATCGCCCATGGCGAGACGGTACGCGAAACCGCCAACATGATTTCTTTTATGGCGGACGTAATCGGCATTCGGGATGACATGTACATCGGTAAAGGAAATACCTATATGCGGGAATTCGCCCGCGCGGTGAGGGAAGGCCACATTGACGGCAATCTGGAGCAGCGCCCCACGCTGGTGAACCTTCAGTGCGACATCGATCATCCCACCCAGATCATGGCGGACATGAATCACATCATCCACCACTTCGGCGGCGTGGATAAACTGAAAGGGAAAAAAGTCGCCATGACATGGGCTTATTCGCCTTCCTACGGCAAACCCCTTTCGGTGCCCCAGGGCGTTATCGGCCTTATGACCCGCTTCGGCATGGAGGTTCATCTGGCTCATCCCGAAGGCTACGAAGTGATGCCCGAAGTTGAGGAAGTCGCTTCGCGTAACGCGGCGGCAAGCGGCGGCAAATTCATCAAGTCCAATTCCATGGCCGGGGCTTTTAAGAACGCGGACATTGTATACCCGAAAAGCTGGGCGCCTTTCGCCGCCATGGAAAAACGGACCAGCCTTTACGGCGCCGGTGACTTTGACGGCATCAAGGCCCTGGAAAAAGATCTGCTCGCGCAGAATGCCCGGCACAGGGATTGGGAATGTACGGAAGCATTAATGAAGTCAAGCCGTGACGGACAGGCCCTGTACCTTCACTGCCTGCCTGCGGATATTACCGGCGTTAGCTGCAAAGAAGGAGAAGTTGCCGCATCGGTGTTTGACCGTTACCGGGTTTCCCTGTACAAGCAGGCCAGCCACAAGCCGTACGTTATCGCGGCGATGATCTTTCTTTCAAAGTTCAAGTGTCCCCAGGAGACCTTGGGCAATCTGGTTTCCCGAAACCTTCTCCGCTGCTTTTCTTAGGACGCGGGCGCGTATATGAAAAAGCGTATTGTCATTGCCCTGGGCGGAAACGCCCTCGGTAAAAACCTGAAAGAGCAGATGGAAGCCGCACGGGGAACCGCGAAGGCGATTGTGGACCTGGTGGAGGCGGGGCACGAGATCGTGATCGTCCACGGCAACGGGCCGCAGGTGGGGATGATTGAGACGGCCTTTGAAACCGCGGCCAAAGCGGATCCCCATTTCCCCATTCTGCCCATGAGTGTGTGCGTGGCGTTAAGCCAGGGTTACATTGGCTACGATCTGCAGAACACCATTCGCAAAGAATTGGACGCCCGGCGCATCTCCACGCCGGTGGCGACTATCATCACCCAGGTTGAGGTTGATCCCGCGGACCCCGCGTTTCTCAACCCCAGCAAGCCCATCGGCGGTTTTATGAGCGAGGCCGAAGCGCAGGTTCTCCGCGCGAAGGGTATTCCCGTGATGGAGGACGCGGGCCGGGGCTGGCGGCAGGCGGCGGCCTCTCCCAAACCGGTGAACATCGTCGAGGCCGATATCGTCAAGGCCATGCTTGCCGCGGGACAGATCCCCGTGGCGGCAGGCGGCGGCGGCATTCCCGTGGCGATGGAAAACGGCCAGTACCGGGGGAAAAACGCGGTAATCGACAAAGATTTTTCCGCCGCCAAACTCGCGGAGCTGATCGGCGCGGACATGCTGATCATCCTCACCGCTGTTGAGAAAGTGGCGATCAATTTCGGCAAACCTGATCAAAAGTGGCTTGACTCTCTGTCCGTTTCGGATGCGGAGCGCTGCATCGCGGAAAACCAGTTCGCCAAAGGATCGATGCTTCCCAAGGTCCAGGCGGCGGTCTCTTTTGTGAAAGCGGCTGCGCAGGCGGGCGCTTCGCGGACAGAAGCTGTCCAAAGGACAGCATTGATCACCCTGCTGCAAAAAGCGCGGGACGGTATTGAAGGCAGGACGGGCACGGTTATCGTCCCATAACGGCGGCGTTTTTCGCCGTTGATTTTTTACAACAAGAGGAGAGAACATCTATGCAAGAGAAAAAGATACCCGTCTGGGGCAGCCCCACAAGCCTTGAAGGGCGGCTGCCCCTCAGACAGGCCATCCCGCTGGGAATGCAGCATGTTTTTGCGATGTTTGCGGGGAACCTGACCCCCGTACTGCTCATCACTGCGGCCTGCGGCATAGCGGCGGGAAGCGCGCTGCACATAACGCTTTTACAGCACGCCATGCTGATTGCCGGCATTATGACCCTGGTGCAGATTTTTACCATCGGGCCGATTGGCGCGCGGCTGCCCATTGTTATGGGTATAAGCTCAGGCTTCATCGGCGTATGCCGGAGCGTGGCGGGCGTCCTGGGCGGCGGCATAAGCGGTTATGGAGCCATTTTGGGGGCAGGTTTTGTCGGCGGTCTCTTTGAGGTGACGCTCGGATTTTGCCTGAAGCCGCTGCGGAAGTTTTTCCCCCCGGTGGTCACCGGAGTGGTGGTGCTTTCAATCGGGCTTTCGCTGATTAGCGTCGGCATCGGCTCGTTCGGCGGCGGCAGCGCGGCTAAAGATTACGGTTCCCCTGAAAACCTCCTGGTCAGCCTCATCGTGCTGATCTCGATACTGCTGTTCAAACATAAAGGCAGGGGGATTTTCAGCTCGGCATCCATACTGTTCGGCATTATCATCGGTTATATTGTCTGCGGAATCATGGCGCTCATTCTTCCGACCGTCGCCGAGCTTGAGGGCGCGCAGTTCATCAAGGGCTGGGTTCTCCAGTGGGACAAGGTCGCGGCGGCTCCATGGTTTGCCGTGCCGAAGGTCTTCCCGGTCAAACTGGTTTTTGACATTCGGGCGATCATTCCCATCGGCATCATGTTTATCGTTACCGCCGTTGAAACGGTAGGTGACATTTCCGGTGTCGCCATTGGCGGCCTTGGCCGCGACGCCACCGACAAAGAGCTTTCCGGCGGCGTTATCGCGGATGGTGCAGGTTCGTTCCTCGCGTCGCTTTTCGGCGTTCTGCCCAATACGTCTTTTTCGCAGAACGTCGGCCTTATCTCTATGACAAAAGTCGTTAACCTTTTTGCCATCTCGCTCGGCGGCGTTTTCCTCGTGCTCTGCGGGCTTTTGCCCAAACTTGCCGCCGTCATCTCCATCATGCCGCAAAGTGTTCTTGGCGGCGGGGCGGTAATGATGTTCGCCTCGATAGCGGTGAGCGGCATCCAGCTCATCACTAAAGAACCGATAACGACCCGTACCGTTACCATCATTTCCGTTTCGCTCGGTCTGGGCTACGGCCTGGGCGCCAACAGCGCCGCGCTCCGCTATCTGCCCGGCGCCGTCAGCCTCATCTTCGGCGGTTCCGGTATAGTCCCCGCGGCAATCACGGCGATTTTCCTCAACATTATTATTCATGAGGAGAAGAAAGGGGTTACTGAAAAGGTGAAGAATTGATCCTGTTCCAAAACTGATTGACCGTGCCTAACGCGCACGGTTTTGGAACAGCTTCAATTGATTTTATAAAGCGGCATTTTCAGAATCATGGTCCTGCCGGACCGGCGAATTTTGAAATTGACCATTATTTTTGGGAGAGGGAGAGTCATGAGTGAAATAATGAGGCCGATTCCGTTTCAGGAATTGATAGGCTGGGTACAGGGAGAATACAAAAATCACGGTTCGGTTTTCGGTATCCGAAAAGAAAAATTTTACCGTCCCGGAGAAGGGCAGTGCCGGACGGAGTTATTCGGAACGCGGATAAGTTCTCCCCTGGGTCCTGCCGCCGGCCCCAATTCCCAGCTTGCCCAGAATATTCTCGCGGCGTACCTGGCCGGCGCGCGTTTTATGGAACTGAAAACCGTGCAGACTATGGACGGGGAAGAACTGCGAAAGGCCGTTGCAAGGCCCTGCATTAACACTGTGGACGAAGGCTACAATGTGGAATGGTCAACCGAGCTGACCGTTGCCGGGGCGCAGGAAGAATATATCAAGGCGTGGTTTCTCTGTCACATTCTTGCGAAAGAATTGAATATCGCCGATACGGGCGGCCTTATTTTCAATATGAGCGTCGGTTACAGCCTTGACGGAATCAAATCGGAAAAGATCGATTCTTATATTGAAGGGATGAAGAACGCCGCAAATACCGAAATATGGAAACGCTGTTACCGGTTTATTGCGGATAACATCGGTTCTTTTGAGCGCTTCGGCAAAAAAGATCTTGAGGCAATTTCCCCGGAGGTTTCATCAAGCATCACCCTTTCGACCCTGCACGGCTGTCCCAGGGAAGAGATTGAAAAAATAGCCGGGTATTTGATCAGCAAAAAAGAAATGCACACTTACGTTAAGTGCAATCCTACCCTGCTGGGTTATGAAACCGCCCGGGGGATTCTGGATGAAAGCGGTTACGGGTACATTTCCTTTGACGATCATCATTTTAAAAATGATCTGCAATTTAATGACGCGGTGGATATGTTCACCCGCCTTATGGCTCTGGCAAAGGAACGGAAACTCAGCTTCGGGGTAAAACTGACCAATACCTTTCCGGTGGAAATAAAAAGAAATGAATTACCGGGGAATGAAATGTACATGTCAGGCCGCTCCCTGTTCCCCCTTTCTGTCAACGTTGCAAAAAAAATATCTGAGGCTTTCAGGGGCGAGCTTCCCATATCCTATTCCGGCGGCGCCGATTTTTTCAACCTTGAAAATATTCTTGAGACAGGCATCAGGCCGGTAACAGTGGCTACCACGATACTGAAACCCGGAGGCTACGAGCGCCTCACCCAGCTTGCGGAACTCGCTGAAAAAACGCCCGGCAAAGCGCCGTCCGCAGGCGCGGCCCTTATCAATGTGGATGCGCTGAAAGCCCTGGCCGAATCCATTCCCGCACAGAGCCGTTTCCGCAAGGAGCGCCGTCAGGCCGGTCTGAGAAAAACGACGAGCGTCCTGCCCCTTTTTGACTGCGCAAAAGCGCCCTGCATGGAAGGCGGCTGCCCCCTTCACCAGCGTATTCCCGATTATCTTGCGGCCGTGGCGGCGGAGAATTACGCCGGGGCTTTCAAAATAATCGCCAGGGATAATACCGCGCCCTCCATTACCGGGACGATCTGCGATCACCAGTGCCAGCACAAATGCACGAGGCTTGATTACGAGGACCCGCTGGGGATACGGCAGGCCAAGCTCATTGCCGCCGACAGGGGGCAGGAAGCGTTTACCGGTTCTTTGCGCGTAACGGAACTTAAAACCGGTAAATCCGCCGGGGTGATAGGCGCAGGCCCGGCGGGCATTGCCGCGGCGGTGTTTTTGCGGAGAAACGGCGTGGCGGTGACGGTCTACGAAAAGCGGGAAAAACCTTTCGGCATTGTGCAATATGTGATCCCTTCTTTCAGAATTTCTGACGAGGCGATTTCACGCGACTTCCGCATGGCGGAAAAAAGCGGCGTGGAATTCCGCTTCAACGTACAGGAAGCGTATTCGATTGCCGAATTGAAGAAAAAACACGAGTATATTGTCATAGCCACCGGCGCGTGGAAAGAAGCCTCCCCGGTAAAACAGGGCAATGAAAACATTATTGACGCCCTGCGCTTTCTGGAAGAATCAAAGAAATCCCAATACGGCCTTTCGCTGGGAAAAAGAGTCGCCGTCATAGGCGGCGGCGACGTGGCAATGGACTGCGCCAGGGCCGCAAAGCGGAACAGGGGAGTCGAATCGGTGACCATCGTCTACCGCCGGACAAGAGAATTCATGCCTTCCCAGCGCGAAGAACAGGAACTGGCGCTGGCGGACGGAATCGAAATTAAAGAACTTTTGGCCCCCGAAACATGGGCCGGCGGCCTTCTTGGCTGCGAGGTAATGCGCCTCGGCGATTACGATTCTTCGGGCAGGAGAGGCATTGAAAGCGCCGGTAAAAAACAGGAATTGCGTTTTGACACGGTGATTGGCGCGGTAGGCGCGAGGGTCGATACCGGGTCGTTTGCGCGTAACGGTCTGACGCTTAACGCCAGGGGCCTGCCGGTTCTTGCCCCCTCCGGTGAAAGCTCCGTTTCCGGCGTGTATATCGCGGGGGACTGCAAGGCCGGTCCCGCCACGGTGGTCAAGGCCATCGCTGACGGCAAGGCCGCGGCCGCGGACATTTTGCGGAAGCTCGGTCTGGAAGCGGATTTTTCCGCCGCTTTTACGGATTCCGCTCCTGTTGATTGTGCGGACCTGATTTTCAAAAAAGGAATTATCCTTGAGGCAAGGAAAGACAATACCGATGGATACCGCTGCCTTTGCTGCAATACCCTCTGCGAGATCTGCGCCGATGTTTGCCCGAACCGGGCCAATGTGGCGGTAAAACTGCCCGCGGACGGCGCGTCCGGGGAAAGCCGTCAAATCGTGCACATTGACCGGATCTGCAACGAGTGTGGAAACTGCGCGACTTTCTGCCCTCACGCGGGAAAGCCCTACAGGGACAAGTTCACTATTTTCAGCGGCGGGGAAGATTTCACGGACAGTGAAAACGCCGGTTTTCTTAAAACCGGCGCGGACATGTATAAGCTCAGATTGGAGGATAAATCAGTGTTAAGCTGCCGCAGGGGAGAGAAAAGCATCCCAAAAGCCTGGGCCGCCATGATCGAGACCATTGAGAAAGACTACGGTTATTTGTTAGGAGGAAAAGCATGTTTGTAATCGGGAACGGAAATATCGTTACCAGGGACTCATCGTGTCCCTTTATCGAAAACGGGGCGGTAGCCGTTGAGGGGAATCTCATTAGGGAAACCGGAGAAACCGCGGCGTTACGCGCAAAGTATCCCGGCGCCGAATTTATTGACGCGAAGGAAAGACTGGTGATGCCGGGTTTTATCAATACCCACATGCACTACTATTCCACTTTTGCCAGAGGTATCTCCCTGGGGGGAAAGCCCGCAACCACTTTCGGCGAAGTGCTTTCGGGGCTTTGGTGGCGGCTGGACAAGCAGCTTACCCTGGAAGACGTGTATTACAGCTGTATCGGTCCCATGATCGATGAAATCCGTTCAGGGGTTACTTCGGTAATCGATCATCATGCCAGTCCTTTTGCCGTGGAAGGCAGTCTTTTCAAAATCGCCGAGGCCGCGAAATTTTTCGGCATTCGCAGCAACTGCTGTTACGAGACATCAGACCGGGACGGTGAAAAAACAATCGCCGCCGGCATTAAAGAAAACGCCGATTTTGCCAAATACTGCAAAGAACAAAACGACGATATGCTCACCGCCCTTTTCGGCATGCACGCCCAGATGACAATCAGCCAAAAAACGCTTGAGCGCTGTATTGGGGCGGCAGACGCCGCCGGAGTCGGTTTCCATATCCACGCCGCCGAGGGCATTGAGGATGTGATTGACGCGGTTTCCAAATACGGTTTACGGGTTATTGAGCGGCTTTATAAAAACGGCGTACTTTCCGAAAAATCAATCGCGGTTCACTGCATTCACATAACGGAAGAAGAAATGGAGATGCTGAAAAAAAGCGGGGTCGCGGTGGTGCACAACCCCCAGTCCAACATGGGAAATGCCGTGGGTGTTTCTCCGGTATTGGACATGCTGAAAAAGGGAGTGCTCGTAGGAATGGGGACGGACGGCTACGCAGCCGACGTGCTTGAATCCTACAAGACTGCGGCAATCCTCCACAAGCACGCAAAGGCCGTTCCCTCGGCCGCCTGGGCTGAGCCGCCCGCAATGCTTTTTGATAACAACAAAAAAATCATGGAACGTTTTATCAAGGGGAAAGTGGGCGCTCTCTCGAAAGGCCATTACGCGGATATCATCATCGTCGATTACAGGGGGCCGACTCCGGTTAATGCGAATACCATTAACGGTCACATTCTTTTCGGCGTTTCGGGCCGTCACGTGGATACCACGATTATCAACGGCAGAATCGTCATGAAGGATCGTGTGCTTGTAAACATCGACGAGGAAGCGCTGCTGGCGAAATCTCGGGAACACGCGCAGAAGTTGTGGGACAGGATATAATGTTTTAAGCACGGATGATGTGCATAGATTTTTTCCATGGTCCACATTAGGTTATGCTGAAAGGTTTCTCCTGTTTCCGCCTTTCACGGGCTTTCGTGTTGCCGCGGTTAAATTTCTTCCCTTACTCTTCTGTCAATAAATCAATCTTATCCGATCCAAGCGCCTTGAAGATGCGGCTCTTTACCGCGCCGGAATTGCCGGTGAAGCCGGCGATGCGGCTGCGGACTTCGCGGCGGGCGGAGTTGATCCCATAAGGGCAGGTGCAGGCCGTCTTGAGGATGCCCCGCTCTCCGGCGCAGGCGATGATATGCCGTTCTTCAAGGCGGGCCAGGGGGCGGATGAGCGTGACCGGATATTTGCGGTATTTCAGGATGACCGGCATGGCGGAAAGTTCCCCCCTGGCGGTGAGGTTCATAAAAAAGGTTTCGATGATGTCATCAAGGTGATGGCCAAGGGCGATTTTATTGAAGCCATTGTCCATGGCGTGTTTCAAAAGCTCGGTACGCCGCTGGGTGGAACACCAGTAGCAGTTCATTTTTTTCCCTTCCTTGAGCCTGCCGATGACCGGCACAAAAAGATCGGTAAAGGGGATGCCCCATTCGGCGAGCCGGGCGGAAAGCGCCGATTTTTTGCAGCAGGAGCAGAAGTCGGTGGAGATGTGGAGGGCGGCAAGTTCATAGGGGATTTTAAGCGCCGGGCGGATGGAAGAGAGCGCCCAGGCGAGGACGGTGGAATCTTTACCGCCCGATACGGCGATGAGTACGCGGTCCCCTTCGGTGATGAGTTTTCGTTCCCGTATTGTTTTGACGCAGAGTTTCTGTACGATTGTACCCGGCCCGGCCCGGCGGAGGAAACGGCCGCTCATGGCCGTTCCATAATGTCGCGTAACACGAGGCTTGCCAGTACCATGCCCGCGGCGGCAGTAACGGTGACGGCGCTGCCGTTGATTACTTTCTTGCCGCCGCACCAGTCCGTGCCGCCGCCTGTGCCTTCGGCCCCGCAAATGCCGGAGGCGGCGCGGCCCGGGGCGCAGAGGCAGAGGCGCGAGCCGCAGGAGAGGACGATTTCCTCACGGCGGGGAAGCTGCTCATCGCTGTAGACCACGGTAAAGTTCCCCGAAAAGCCCCGCTTCCGCAGGCCCTGGCGCACGAGCCGCGCAAGGGGACAGCCTGAGGTTTCCCAGATGCCGGCGGTTTTGAGCCGGGTAGGGTCGAGCTTTTGGGCCATGCCCATTGAGGAAAAAAGGGGAATCCCCTCGGCGCGGGTGATTTCGATTAAATCGAGTTTGTTGCCCAGACTGTCGATGGCGTCGATTACATAGTCCGCGCCGGAGATGTCAAACCTGCCGGCGCTTTCCCTGCTGAAAACCGCGCTCCAGGCGGTAACTTCGCAGCGGGGGTTTATTTCCAAAAGCCGCTGCTTTAGAACCTCGGCTTTGAAAAGCCCTACCGTGCGGCTTGTGGCCTGCGCCTGGCGGTTTATGTTGGTAACGCAGACCGTGTCCGAATCCACAATGCCGATTCTCCCGACTCCGGAGCGGACCAGGGCCTCGGCGCACCAGCTTCCCACGCCGCCCAGACCGAACACCAGCGCCCTTGTCTGCGCCAGTTTTTCCAGCGCTTCCTCTCCGGTGATCAGCGCGAGCCGCTGAAACAGGGGATTTACAGCCACAGGGACGGCTCCTGTTTTTCAGACTGTTTCGCATAACGCTCTTCTTCACTGAAAATACAGCCGCAGTACTTTTGCATGTAAAGCCCCAGAGAACGCGAGCGCGCCTGGCCTTCCCTGAAGCGGGGCCTGAAATCCCGGTACAGAAAAGCAACGCCGTGCCGGGCGGCCGCTTCGCCGGCGATACGGCGGATAGCCTCGTGGTCCTGATAGGGACTGACAAGGAGGCTGGTACTAAAGCTGTCGAAGCCGTTTTGCGCGGCATGGGCGGCGGTTTTTTCCAGGCGCAGCCGGTAGCAAAATTCGCAGCGGGCGGGCTTTGCTATTGCCCCGCCGGGGCCGCGCAGAAAAACACGCAGCCCGTATCCGCCGTTTTCACCGGGCGTTTCCGTTTCCAGGTTTTGCGACGCCGCGTACTGAAACAGCGTGTCACGGCGGCTTTTGTACTCGGTAAAGGGGTGGATGTTGGGATTGTACCAGAAAAGCCTCGGGACGATTCCCCCGGATGCAAGAACTTCAAGGCATGCCGTTGCGCAGGGGGCGCAGCAACAGTGGAAAAGCAGTCTCATTTGAATTGTTCAATAGCTTTGGCAAGTTGATCCGCGCAGGAAGTTTTTCTTCGTCCACATCTCAGCCCCCTGAATTTTTTGACAATCTCGTCAGCGTCCATCCCCTCCGTCAAAATACCAAGGGCCTTCAGATTGCCGTCGCAGCCGTTTTCAAAAGAAAGGGAACGGACGCGGCCGTCCCGTAAATCGAACCGTATTTTCGTTGAACAGGTTCCGCTGGTTTTATACTCGAACATAACTACCCCATAATCCCTGTCGGTATATCCGGTCCCAGCGCAACAGGCTGCTAATTGACTGCGCGCTGCCGTTCCCGGCATAGCCGGGGCGCGGTTTTGGGACAGCCCCAGTATAGCGGATTTTTATGAAGAAAACTACACACTATCCTGTCGCAGCGGCCGGCGCGCGGATGACGCTGTATGTGTATTAGTGCGGAACCCCGAATACCATGTTCGGTATCCACAGCACCAGATCGGGGAGGAAGACAAGGATCGCCAGTTCCAGCACCACCGCCCCCAGGAAGGGGAGGCTCGCCTTGGTGTATTCCTCAGGCGGACAGTTTATGATCCCGCAGACCGTGTAGAGGGCTGAACCAATGGGCGGGGTCATCACCCCCAGGGTAACAATGGTGGCCATCAGCACCCCGAAATGCACCGGGTCCATCCCGGCCCTGGTAATCATGGGGAGGAAGATCGGCGTGAGCAGCAGGAAGTTGACATTGCTGTCCACAAACATCCCGGAGATAAAGAGGAAGCCCAGCATGATCAGGGCGAGGAGCTGGGGATTTTCGGTGATGCCGAAGATAAAGCGGCTCATTATCGACGGAAGCTGAACCCAGGTAATGGCGTAACTAAAAGGACCGGACATTGCGATGATCAGCATGATCGCGCCGTTATCCTTGACGGTGGTGATAAGCGCGCTCTTGAAATTCTCCCAGGTAAGTTCCTTGTAAACGAATTTGCCCACAATGAGGGCATAGACCACCGCAAAAGCCCCTGATTCTGAAGGGGTAAACACGCCAAAGCGGATACCGATAATGAGGATGATCGGGAAGAGCAGCGCCCAGATAGATTCTTTCAGGTTTTCAAAGAGTTCCCGCAGGCTCAAAGGGGGAAGATCCCTCTTTGGGGGATCGTAGCGCTGTATGCGGGAGGTGATGGAAGTTGTCGCCATCAGGAAAAACATCATCAGGATACCGGGGATGATCCCCGCGGCAAAGAGCCGGCCAATTGAAACTTCCCCGACAAAACCGAAGATGATTAAGCCCAGGCTGGGCGGGATGGTCGCCGTAATGAGGGCGGTTATGCAATTCACCGCGCAGATATACCCCTTGCTGTAACCGATACGCATCATCTCAGGGCCCAGTATCCGCGTTTCCATGGCGGCGTCCGCGGTGGCGGAGCCTGACACGCCCCCCATGAGGGTACTCATCACCACACTGATCTGGGCGGTGCCCCCGTACATGCGGCGGGTGAGAAGGCGCGCCAGGCTGAGGAGCCGGCTCGTAATTCCCGACACGTTCATTAAATTACCGGCAAAGATGAAGAAGGGGACTGCGAGGAACGCGAAGGATTGGCTCTGCAGCACAATCATCTGCACGGCGGCCTCGAAGGGCAGCATGCTTTGGGACAAAAAGTAGGCGAAACCCGCCAGCCCGATGACAAAGGCTATGGGCATTCCCAGTACCAGGAAAGCAACAAAGCACAACAGCAGTAATGACATGGGCCTACTCCTTTTTACCGAAATCCATAATACAACGGCGGATTTTGATCACTGTGGAACACACCATCGAAGCCGCGGCCATAGCCAGACTCAGCGTTACCAAAGAGTAAGGTATGGGCATGGATTGGTAGGTTCTGACCCGCTCGATCCATACGAGCCGCATCCCATATACAAAGATGACGAGCAGAGCCGCGGTGATGATAAGATACACAATAATCTGAATGATCTTCTGCAAGACGGGGGGCAGATTACGGGTTACCAGGTCTACGCCGGTGAACTGTCCGCTACGCCAGGCGATGTCGGCGCCCAGAAAGGCGGTCCACGCCAGGAGGAGCATGGCCAAATCAATGTTCCAGGACAGGGAAACCCGGAAAAAACGCAGAATGGCCGAAAGAAACACAAACGCTATCAGGAACATAAACCCTATGCAGCAAATAACGGTCTCGGCCTTACAGAGAAACCTATACGTCCGACGCAGCACGCCCATCTATAGTCCTCCACATGAAAGTTAACCCGCCACACACACTGAAAAAGAACCTGTCACCTTCGGCCCCGCGTTTCACGCGCCTCGCGCACGGTGCGGGAGTAATCCGGGCCTCTTCGCCGGACCTTCGGGACAAGCGGCCCCGCAAGCGGGGCCTTCAACGATGACTTCTGTTTTCCAGCATGTCCCTGGCGGCGTTTGTTTGGCTTATAAACCCAGTTCCCTGAACAACCGGTCTTTCAGGCCGGCGGTAAATCCAAGATCGTTATTGGTATAGAGCGGCGCGATAGCGTCCTGCCATTCCTTAAGATTTACCTCGGTAATGGTTACGCCGTTTTTGCGCATGTTCTCATAGAAGGGCTCTTCTTCCTGGGCAACGATGTTACCGTATTCGATGGCGGTATCCCTAATGGTCTTGAGGAAAAACGCCCGCGCGTCCGCAGGCATACTGTCGATAAGCCTGGTAGAACAGACAAAGGACGACTGCAGCAGATAGTGTTTGGTCAGGGCCAGGTATTTCGCCACTTCGTAGATGGCGGCGCCGTTGGCCGTGGCGACCTGCACTTCGCAGCCGTCAAGCGTCCTCTGCTGGATGCCGGGGAATACCTCTCCCCAGGTAATCCCGATGTTGGCAAAGCCGAAATACTTGGCAAGCGCGTTGCCGATAGGGTTGCCGAAACCGCGGATCCGCAGGCCCGAAAGGTCGGCGACCGTCTTTACCGGCGTGGTGGTGTAGAAGCTGCGGAAGCCGTTATACATATCGGCCACAAAAGAGATGCCCTGGGCCTGGAGTTTTGCCTCCCATTCCCTGAACAGCGCGGTATCGGGGAGCTTGGACAGCACCGCAGGGTCCGTAAGGATATAGGGCGCCATCAGGATATTGAGGTCCGGTATGTTGAACTGGCTTGCCAAACGGCCGGGGTCCGAGGGAACCACCAGCGGGACGCCCATCTTCGCCTGGGTTACCATGGCGTCGGTATCCCCCGAAAGGGAACCGGCCACCAGCACCGTGGCGCTAAAGCGGCCGTCCGCGTTCAGTTTGTCCGCCATAGCCTGCATAGCCCGGCTCTGCCCGGTAGTGGCCGCTTCGGTTCCCGCAAAAGTAACCACGATCTTTGCGCCGGATCCGCCTTCGGCAGCCGGCTGTGCGTCCTGCTTCCTGCATCCCACGAACAAAACGCCCGCGGCGGCGATCATAACCAGAACCGCCAGCAATAGTTTTCTTGTCATGTGCATACATTTCCTCCAAATCAAATGATCGGCCTGCCTAACGGCAAGTTATGCAAGTATTCTAATATGCTTGTATGCAACTGTCAATCACTTTTTTGATCTTCTTTTGTCCTGATTTGCCTGAAGCAACTAAGACAAAAGGGGCAGGCCGCCGAAATCCACCTCAAATACGTCTTTCACCTGGCCGGAGGCAAAGTACCGGGGGAATTTTTCACAGAGCAGCTTCTCTTCGGTATGTAATTTGTTGAGGTGCCGGCTCAGTTTGAGGCGGACCCTCCGGAGGTCTTTCGCTTTTATATCCGCCAGTATGTCCCGATGCTGGCTCACGATGTTCTCGGCAATCCCGTTGAGGCGTATCGTCAGCAGGCGTACCCGGTGATAGTGGCCGCACATATTTTCGAGGATTTCCCAGCCCAGTTCGTGCCCGGCCACCTCAAAAAAGATACGGTGGAAGGTATCGTCGAAATGCACAAAGTTGATGTACTCGTTCCGGTCAAAGGCAAGCGACTGGCTTTCCAGTGTTTTTTCCAGTTCGGCAATGTGGCCGGGCCGGCATTGATTGATAAAGGGTTTCAGTACCGCCATTTCAAGACTTTCCCGGAGGAACAACTCCTGTTCAACCCGCTCAAGATCAATGAGGGATACGAGCGTTTCCCGCTGAGGGATCACCTTTACCAGGCCCTCCTTGGACAGGTGGATAAAAGCCTCCCGAACCGGCGTGCGGCTCACCTCATACCGGAGGGATATTTCCTTTTCACTGATGGCGGTTCCGGGGGCCAGATTCAGGTTGATGATGCTTTTTCGCAGAGAGGTATACACCGAATCCTGCACATTCCCCGCCCGTTGTTTTTTCGCTGTTTTCATGCTGTAATCCGTTTTATTTCCTTTAGAGTGCTATACTAGTATGTTAATCCCTTCCCGGACATATTACAATATAATTTTGCGCAAAGCGCTGAACTTACATAATTAAGAGGAACGATAAAGACAAACACCGCCGTTTAACGCACAACGCCGAATATCATATTGGGAATAAACAGTACCACCTGCGGTAAAAATACCAGAATGCCCAGTTCCAGACACACCGCGAAAAGGAAGGGCAGGCTTTCCTTTGTGTACTCCTCGGGGGGGCAGTTTATTATGCCGCAGACCGTGTACAGGGCGGAACCTACCGGCGGCGTCATAACCCCCAGAGTTACTATTGTTGCCATAAGTACCCCGAAATGAACCGGATCCATTCCCAGCTCCTGAACCATCGGAAGGAAAATCGGCGTAAGGAGCAAAAAGTTTACGTTGCTGTCCAGGAACATTCCGGCGACAAAAAGGAAGGCCAGTATTATTAGGGTCAAAAGCTGCAAATTGGTGGTTATCCCAAAAATAAAACTGCTCAAAACCACCGGCAGTTTAACATAGGTAATAGCGTAGCTGAAGGGGCCGGAGAAGGCGATGATCAGCATGATCGCGCCGTTATCGGTGAATGAGGTAGCGAGGGCTTCCTTGAATTTTTCCCAGGTAAGTTCCTTGTAGACAAATTTTCCGATAACAAGGGCGTAGATAACCGCGAAGGCGCCCGCCTCGGACGGGGTAAAAAGCCCAAGACGGATACCGACAATGAGAATTATCGGGAAAAGCAGGGCCCAGATTGATTCCTTCAAATTTACAAAAAGTTCTTTAAGGGTAAGTTTTGGGAGTTCCCTCTTGGGGGGATCGAATTTGTGGAGCCGGGAAGTAATGCTGGTGGTTGCCATAAGGAAGAACATCATCAAGACGCCGGGAATAATGCCCGCCGCAAAGAGCCGGCCTATGGATACTTCCCCGATAAAACCGAATATGATAAGCCCCAAGCTTGGAGGGATTGTCGCCGTAATAAGGGCGGTGATACAGTTGACCGCGCAGATATAACCCTTGTTGTACCCAATGCGCATCATCTCCGGCGCCAGGATTCTGGTTTCCATTGCGGCGTCCGCGGTGGCGGAGCCTGAAACGCCGCCCATAAGGGTGGAAAGCACAACGCTGATCTGTGCGGTGCCGCCGTACATACGGCGCGTCAGAAGCCGGGCCAGACTGAGGAGCCTGGTTGTTATGCCGGATACGTTCATTAAATTTCCGGCAAAGATAAAAAAGGGTACCGCCAAAAAAGCGAAAGACTGGGTCTGGGTTACAATCCGCTGAACCGTAATGGTAAAGGGGATGTCCGGGGTGGCCGCGAAAAAGCTCATCCCCGCAAGGCTGATCACAAAGGCAACGGGCATACCGGCCAGGAGGAAAACCACAAAACAAATAAGAAGTAACGACATACCCGCTTCCTAGGCTTTTTGTCCGGCGTCTTTGCCGAAGTTTTTTACCCGCCCCACAATTTTTATAAGAGTAGAAACCGACATCGAAATTGAAACCACCGGTAGGCTCAGGGTAACAAAGGAGTAGCTCATCCGCACAACCTGCATGGAACGCCGCCAGTTGCTTTTGGCCAGCATGAAGCCGAAAATGATAAAAATTATCAGGGAGGCCAGAATCAGGGTCAGGATGCAGAGATCCACAAGTTTCTGTGCTTTAATGGGCAGATTCCGAGTAAGAAGGTCTATCCCCAAAAGTTGTCCGCGCCGCCAGGCAATATCGGCGCCCAGAAAAGATACCCAGGCAAGGAGAAGCATGGAAATATCTATGCTCCACTGCAGGGGATTCTTTAAGCTCCGGGCAATGGCGGATAAAAACACCAGCACCACGATGGTAATAAAACCCGTACCGCAGACTATCTTTTCAAATTTGCAGTAATACTCGTAAAATTTTTTCATAACAATACCCCAATACTGCGCTCAAATACCTATGCACACAGGCAGACAAAAACCGCAAAGTCCGCGTTTGGAAAAGATTCATAAACAACAACCAATCATGCAGATTTTGCGGTTCTTCGTTCCGTTTTTCTATTATTGTCCCAGCTCTTTTAATATTTTTGTCCGCAAATCCGCGTAACCAAGTTTTTGATATACGGGCTGAACAGCCTCAATAAAGGGAGCGGGATCAACGTCACGGACGATCATCCCGTGTTTTGACGCCATTTCCTTCTCATACTGCTCGGATACTTCGTTTACCTTCTGCTGATACTCGGTGCCCACATCCCTGAAGGTTTTGACAAACAGGTCCTGGTTTTCCTTGGACATGCTGTTGAAGAATTTGGTTCCCGTTACCACGCTGCCTACAAGCTGGAAATGGGCGGTCTTGTTGGTGTATTTAAGAAGCTCGTAGAGCCTGGTAGGATAGGAGGAAGTGGTCTGAACTTCGGCGCCGTCGAGGGCTTTCTGCTGAATTGCCGGGTACACTTCGCTCCAGGGCATGCCTACCGCAACCGCGCCCATGGCGGTAACGGATTCAATGCAAATATCGTTGCCCATGGTGCGGATCCGCTGTCCCCTGAGGTCCGCGGGTTTATTGACTTCCACATTGGTCACAAAGTGCCGGGGGCCGGAATACCAGTTGGAGGTTATCAGCTTGATATTCTGCTGCTCAAAGGCCGCTTCCCACTGCCGGTGGGTATCGGTGGCCATTATTTTATCAAGGACTGTGGAATCCTTGAAGACGTAAGGCATGTTGATGATGCCGTAATCCTTGACAAAGGCCGCCAGCCGGCTGGGATCGGAAACGGTTACAATCGCGGCGCCCTGCTTGGCCTGCTCGGTCATGTCGTCGGTATCCCCAAGGGATGAACTGGGGAAAACCTCCACCTGGAAACGGCCCGAATCGTTGAGCCGCTTAGCCACTTCCCGAAGCGCCATGGTCTGGGTGTCTCCCTCGCCCTGGGTATTACCGAAGCGGACTACCACTTTTCCGCCGTCTGTCTTGGGCTGACTTCCGCCGCCGGCATACAAACCGGTTCCGGCAATTATCAGACACAGAGCCAAAAACAACGCCGCTTTTACCAACTTCATACATTCCTCCTCAGAAATAATGATGCCTTATTGTATCACATACCATTGTGCTGTCTTATTTACAATTGATATTTATTATGCTATATTGACTTCTATATGGTATTTATATTTATGGGAGGCGTGTATGTCTGTAAATATGATTAGCGCGATTCAATTCATCGATCCTGAAACAGAGAACCATTACGCCTACCATACGGTAATTGATACCCGCCAATTCCCTCAGATTCATGATTTCTATGAAATTACTCTGGTAACCGACGGTACGCTGAGTTTCAGCTTTGAGGATCAGGCTATGGACATGCCGGTTGGAAGCCTGATTTTTGTGCGGCCCGGCGACATACATTCCAAAGCGTTTCCCAGGCCGAGTGGGCATATCAATTTGGCCTTTGCGCCGGAGGCGGTAATCAACCTGTTTGAATACCTCTATGACAAAAAGACGTATTCTTTTATGTTGAACCGTTCCCATTGTCCGCCCATTCTGTTAAGCGGCTCCGAGTGTCAACTGCTACAGCAAAAAATACGCTCTTTAAGCCTTATACCGCCGGATAAAAAATCAGAAGCAAGGATCCGCCTGCGGTTGCTCCTCGCGGAATTAATCAATTCCTATTTTATCGAATTTTTCCATCAGGAAGCAATTTCCAATAATGTGCGGCCGCCTCTGTGGCTGCGGCAGGCTTTGGACGAAATACAAAAACTCGATAACCTTTCCGAGGGCATGGATTTTCTCCGGGAATATTCGGGTAAAACCACAGAGCATATCTGCCGCAGTTTTCGGAAATATTATCATACTACTCCTTCCGCTTATATCAATACCCGGCGGCTGAACTATGTGGCGAATATGCTGCTGCACTCGGATCGGGAAATTCTGGATATTGTTTATGAGACGGGCTTTCAGAACATCAGCTATTTTTATCAACTGTTCAGGCACACCTTCCATGATTCTCCCCGCCGGTTCAGGGAAAAAAACAGGGGAAATTGATGAGCGTGAATCAGGGAATAAACCTTGCCCAACCCTTTTCGAAGTTTTTAATTCCAAGAATTTCCCTGGCGGTTTTGACATAATAGCGGTAATTTTCAAGAGGAGTACCGTTGGGGATGCGGTGATCCAGGCCGAAACACATCCCTCCGCCCCGCATTGAAGGCTGGAGTTTATATTCCAGTTCTTTGCGGATTTCCTCTTTGCCCCGGCGCAGAACGTGTTTATCAATGCCGCCGATCATGGCAAACTGACGGCCATACTTTTCCCGCAGTTTTACAATATCCATTCCCGCAGCCGGCTCGCAGGGATAAAAAACATTTATTCCGCAGCCAATAAAGGTGTCTATTACCGGATTCATATTACCGTCGCTGTCCTGGGCAAAGAGCCTGGTTCCGCGGGACTTGAGCATATCCCAAACGCGGAGGTAATACGGTTTAATAAATTTGTTGATCTGTACCGGGCCAAACAAGGGGCCGCTTTTGCCCGCCATGTCCTCGTGCACCGTCAGCATATCAATTCGGATATGGCGGCTGATCTGCTCTAATACACGGAAACTCATATCAGAGGCCGTTTTGATAATGTCTTCAAGGAGTTCCGGGTCTTCATAGCAGCAGACGCAAAGCTGTTCCTCACCCATAAGTTCCCGCGGCAGATCAAACCCGCCGGGGATACTTCCCCGGATCAGGACACCCTCCTCCTGCAAGACAATAGCTTTTTCCAGCTCAGGCTTTGCGATCCGCTCATCGGCATATTCAAACATGCGCTTCATCTTGAGCCAGTCATCCATGGTCTTTACCGGATATTCCACAGGCGTGGGAATAGTGGCGGAAGTTTTTACCAGTTTTACTTTTCGCCCCCAGGAATCGCGGCTGATTACATATTCCGGAGTTTCTTCAAAGATTTCTTCATTTTGAAGGTGTATGGGACCGGTATTTCCTATTTCGACGGAAGGGACATAATCAAACCCAAAACCGCTAAGGTCCATCTCCTCCGGCGTGGCGCCCTGAGCAATCCATTCCTTATCCAGGCCGATCAACAGCCCCATGATTTCACAAAGCATATCTTCGGGAGAATCAGCAAAAGTCATGTAGCTTATAAATTGTTCCCGGCGCCATTTCATATCGGTTTCTCCCTGCGGGGAAAGTATAAAAGCCGGAAAAAAAGAAATCTTATTCGGGAATGACATCTTTTATGCTATATTGATATAATGGAATACCTTTTGAAACCTTTGACAACGCCTGCGTAAGAAATTGGCGCCGGATTAACCGGCTGTGCAGCGGCGGCTGAACCGCAAAGCCGGCTGACACCGCTTCCTGTCCCCGTCCGTGTGCTTTGCGGTTATTCGCCTGCGCAAAGCGCGGGGTTGTGCTATACTTTCCCCGTGAACCTGATCCTTTTTGAAAACCATGAACTGGGCAGGGCCCTGTCCCGGCGGGACGAGCGGACGATCCACCTGCTGAAAACGCTCCATAAAAAGGCGGGGGACACGTTTGAGGCGGGCATTCTCGGCGGGCAGCGGGGCAGCGGCATAATCGAAAAGATCAATCTGGACGGCTCGATTCTTGTATCGCTCCGGGTGTACGAAACCCCGCCGCCCCGGCTGCCCGTGCGGCTTGGTGTCGGTTTTCCCCGGCCCATACAGATACGCCGCCTGCTGCGCGACCTTTCCAACCTGGGGGTGGAAGCGGTTGACCTTATGGGCAGCGAGCTGGGCGAAAAAAGCTACCGCGACACGAAGCTCTTCGACGACGGCGGGGCGCGCTCTGCCCTTATTGAGGGCGCGGTTCAGGCCCGCGACACGACCATTCCGGCGCTGACCGTCTTTGCCCGCCTTGAAGACTGGCTGCGGGAACGTCCCTGGGAAAGGCCGGAGGGCGGCATAAACGCCCGCGTCCCCCTGCTTGTCGCCGCGGATAACGTGCGTCCCGAGGGAACGATGTCCCGCCTTAGCCCCACGAAAAGGCCGGTGGTACTGGCCGTCGGCTCCGAGCGCGGCTGGTCCGACCGCGAGCGGGACCTGCTGGAAGAAGCGGGCTTTTTGCGCCTTTCCCTGGGAAGCCGCGCCCTGCGGACCGAAACGGCCTGCGTGGCGGCGACAATACTCGCCATGGAAAAAATCGGCGAACTGGGCTGAGAGCGGCGCTTCCCCTCAAGCGGCGCCCTTCAGCGCCGGACGTCACCGGTTTCCCCAGGTCCAGTCGATCTCGGCGCGGGGGAAACCTTCCGGCTCTATGCCGTAGGTTCCGCCGGCGGCAACGCCGCTTTTTATCTCGATTTTGTCGTAAAAGACCTTTCCCGGATACATGCCGGCGGCGCTTACCGTTCCGTCCATGCGGCCGCTTTGATCTATGGACGCGTTGATGCCGGTATCCCCGGTGAGGGCAAAATACGGCCCCAGGGAACGGTCATTGTCAATGTAAAAATCCGCATAATCCTCGTAGCGCAATGTTACGCGCGCGCCCAGGCCGGCTATTTGGGCTTTATAGGACACGCTGCCGCTGACAGTCCCCCGGCGCGTTTCCGTGCCGAGCTTTCCCAGGCTGGAGGGCCTGTGCATATAGGTCATTTTCCGCTGGGACGCTTTTACGGTTTTGTTGTACTCAAGCATGTACTGTTCATGGCTGAGCGCGCCGTATCCCATGCAGAGGGAAACCGCAAAGCCGCCGGCGTCCGGCGCGGGCCCGCTGGTTTCCGTATTATGAACGCCTTCCCCCCGCGCGTCCGCCGGGAAAACCCGGTAATAATAGCGCTTGCCGGGCGCGGCGAGGGGATTTTCATCAATAAAGGTGAAAAACCCGCCGGATTCCGGGACCGCGCTTACCGGCGCGGCGGTAATTCGCTCAAATCCGGCGCCGGGCCTGACGGAACGGTACAC
>JAISYA010000200.1 GCA_031270205.1 Treponema sp. | reverse complement strand
AAAAACGCAGTTTTGCAAGGCTTTAGCCTGAAAAACTGCAAGAGCCTGGTCCAAAACCGTGCCCCCGGCTATGCCGGGAACGTGAGCGCACAGTCAATTAGTTTTGGAACAGGCTCAATCGACAAAAAAAATCAAATTTTTCATCAAAATTCGGAGAAAAAAGCGACATAAGCCCCCGCTTGCCCTTCCTTGCCGCGCTTCGAGTCCCGCCCAGGCTATGGTTGTGCCTGCGCCTGGTTTTTCTTCACGACACGCCGGTTTTAGGCCATTGTAAGGGCAAAAATGCAATGGCGCTGCCCTTCGGCCCCTGGGCGCCTGAACGAAGCCGAAGGGCCGTGGTATTGCTTAGACCGCTACCCCAGGTTCTTTTTGCAGCTGTCGTTTATCCTGGCCAGTTCGCCGGCGGAAAGTTCCCAATCCGCGGCGGCGGCGTTCTTAACCAGGTTTTCAGGCTTCGTGGTTCCGATAAGCGCAGTGCTGATCCCTTTCTGGGCCAATACCCAGTTGATCGCGACTTCGGCCACTGAAACGTCCCGGCCGGCGGCGACTTCCCGCAGGGTATCAACAACTTTGTTGCATTTTTCCCATTTCGCCGGGGAAAAGGAGTCGTAAAAACCGCTCCGCAGTTCTTTGGGGCCGGACTTGGGCGGCTCCTTAAAAGCGCCGGTCAAAATGCCGCCGTTCAGGGAACCGTAGGTCATAATCCCCAGGTTATTGTCCGCCGCAAAGGGAATCACCCCGTCATTGACGCTGCCCTGGGCAAAAAGACTCAACTGGGGCTGAATTCCGCTGATCCCCCCTTTGGCAACGGCGTTTTTGATCTGCTCGACGCTGAAATTGGAAACCGCGCCGGCGCGTATCTTGCCTTCTTTTTTCCATTTGGCCAGCAATTCGAGCGCCCCATCGTTGCCGTTATTCAAATCGGGCCAGTGGACAAAATAAATGTCGATATAATCCGTTCCCAGCCGTTTAAGGGAATTTTCCAGCTCCGCGGAAACGGCGTCGGGGGCCAGACAGCGGGTATACCCCCCCTTAATGGCGTAATTACCGGCGCCCAGCACCCGATGGACGCCGCATTTGGTCGAAACAACCGCCTTGTCACGGCGGCCCTTGAGCGCCTTGCCCACGGTGATTTCAGCTTCGTAGGCCTGTCCGTAGGCCGGGGATGTGTCAATCAGGTTGATACCGATGTCAAGCGCCTTCTGAATGACCGCGATACCGGCGCTTTCATCAACCTCACCAAAAAAATCATTCCCCAGCGGCCAGGTTCCCAGCCCCACCGCCGACACGTCAATACCGCTGTTTCCGAATTTTCGGTACTTCATAAACACTCCTTAAAAAAAGATATAAAACCAATTCCAAAACCAAACGCTTCGGAATTACGAGAATTACTTGAGCCTGTTCCAAAACTAATTGACTGTGCGCTCACGTTCCCGGCATAGCCGGGGGCACGGTTTTGGAACAGCCTCACTTATGCAAGTATATACCAGACTGAGCGTTTGTCAATCTTTTTCGTAGCGGCGTGTTCGTACCGGCGGGGTTTCGCAGCCGCCGGGGCAGCTCAGGATTTCCACAAAGGCCGCGCCGCATTCGCCCGCGCGGATCAAGTCCAAGATCGCGCGGACGTTGGCAAGGCCGCCCGCAACAAGCGCTTTCACTTTGGTTCCCTTCAGGTCAATTTCCGCCTGTTTGATACCCCCTCCCGGCAGTTCCATAAAATCTACCGCGGCGAGCGTCTCTCCGGTAAACGCCTCGTAAACCGTGCGCAGCGCCGCTTCTGTAAGAGCGCCTGCAGCGCCGTCTCCCGCTCCCGGAGGAGGAAAATCGCCCATCGGCCTGTCAAAAGGACTTTCCGGCAGATTGGTAAAATCAATGCCGGCCAGTTTTATCATCCGGGCAAGCTCGCCCGTGGTCAGCACAATGCCCGCGCCGCGCCGGCGCGCCTCAAACTTTTTGGCGAGGCAGGGCGCGATGGAAACCGGGGTAATTGCCGCGGGATCGATGCCCGCAGCCTGGGGACACCAGCTTTTAACGAGCGCGCCGAAGAACTGCCGGGGGCTTTTGCAGGCGGACAGGTGTTCCGACAAGTCGGGATAAAAGGTTTCGGCAAAATTGAGCAGGCCGGGCGAACAGGCGGCGATCATGGGGAGACGGCCGCCGTTTTTGATACGGTCAAGCAGTTCGCGGCTCGCTTCCATAATGGTTACGCCGGCGGAAAAACCGGCGTCAAAGACCCGGTCAAAGCCGAGGCGTTTTAAGGCGCTCACCATTTTCCCGGTGGTGATTGTTCCCCGCTCCGGGCCGAGTTCGCCGCTCAGGGCCGTCCGCAGCGCCGGCGCGACTTGCGCCGCCACATACCGTTCCGCATTGCCGAGGGCCGCCCATACTTCACCTGTCTGGTCATATTCGTAAATCGCGCCCACCGGACAGACCGCCGCGCATTGGCCGCAATATACGCAGGGGCCGGCGGCAAGGGCCTCTCCGTAGGGGGTGGAGATTTCAAAGTTGACGCCGCGGCGGGAAGTGTTAATGGCCCGCACGGTCTGGAGCTCCTGGCAGACTTCAACACAGCGGCCGCACTTGACGCATTTGGCCATGTCCCGCACCAGGGTTTCGGCGGCGATTTCAGGCGGCTTGTTGTCCGCGGCCTCGCGGCGGAACGGAGCGGAACGGATGCCCAATGCCGCGGCCAGCGATTGCAGCTCGCATTTTTTGCCGCGGATACAGTTCAGGCAGTCCTGGGGATGATTTGCCAGCAGCAGTTCGAGAATCGTCTTGCGGACGCTCATAATGCGGGCGCTGCCGGTGACCACCTTCGCCCCTTCCCACACATCGTTGGCGCAGGCGGCCTTGAGCTTGCCGCCGCCGTCGCACTCCACCACGCAGAGGCGGCAGACGGCCCGCCGGCCCAGGGCGGGATGGTCGCAGAGCGTGGGAATATTGACCCCGGCTTTCCGGGCGGCTTCCAGAATGGTCGTGCCTTCGGGCACGCTTACCGGACGGCCGTCAATGGTCAGCGTAACGTTTTTTCCGGGGCCGGGTTTGTGACGGCTCATTTCGATCTCCTATGTCGCGCCCGCGCTTCTGACGTTGGCTTCAAATTCCGTCCTGAAATGCTTCCACGCGCTGTTCAGTGCCGCCGTGGCGGTCTGACCGAGACCGCAGAACGAGGCGTCGCTCATCGCGCGGATAAGGCGGCGCAGCGTGTCCAAATCGCCGGCGGCGGCCGCGCCCGGAGAAGAAAGCTTGCGCAGAATGTGGTAAACCTGCCGGTTGCCCTCCCGGCAGGGAACGCACTTGCCGCAGGATTCGTGAATAAAGAATTCCGTAACGCCCTTGAGATACTCGATGATGGAAACGCTTTCGTCCATCACCACAACGGCCCCGGAACCTACGGAGAGGCCCGCCTTTTTAAGATCGGTGTAACTGTATACCGTGTCCAGCTGATCGGGGCCGCCGATAGCGCCGCTCTGCCCGCCCAGGTGGAAGAACTTGAGGTTCTTCCCTCCGGCGATGCCGCCGCCGATTTCCGGATCGTGAATAGCCTCCCGCAGCGTTACTCCGCCCAGGGGAATTTCAAACACGCCCCTGTTCCGCGAATGGCCCGAAAGACAGACGAGCTTGGTACCGCCGCTGTCCGGGTGGCCGATTCGCAGGTACGCTTCGCCGCCCATGCCGACAATGGCGGGGATATTGGCAAATGTTTCGACGTTGTTGACCAGCGTGGGCAAGAGGAACAGGCCCGCTTCCGCAAGATGCGGCGGCTTGATGCGGGGCCTGCCGACTGTGCCTTCGGTGGAGTTGAGCAGGGCGGAATTTTCGCCGCACACATAAGCCCCCGCGCCGGATATAACGTGAATATCAAAATCGAAGCCCGTGCCGAGAATATTTTTGCCGGCAAAACCGGCGGCCCCGGCGTTTTCAATCGCCTTGATAAGCCGCTTCTGTATGCCGCGGTATTCACCCCGCACATAAATGTACGCGGCTTTTGCCCTGAACACAAAGCCGGCTATGATGATCCCCTCAAGGAGCTTCATCGGCAGCTTGTCCAGGATCAGCCGGTCCTTAAAAGTACCCGGCTCGCCCTCGTCGGCGTTGCAGACAATGTATTTGGGCCGTTCGGGAATACGCAGCAGATGTTCCCACTTGTTACCCGCAGGGTACGCCGCGCCGCCCCGGCCAAGCAGTTTGGCCTTTTTGATTTCGGCGATAACGGCCTCAGGCTCAAGACGCGCGGCTTTTTCGAGCGCGGCAAAACCGCCGCGCGCGATGTATTCCGCAGCCGACAGCGGGTCGCCGCCAACGTTCCCGGTAATAAGCGCGTTCAATTTCACCGGCCGCATCAACGCCCCCCTTCCCGGCAGCGCTCGACCAGCGCCATCGCCTTTTCCTCGGTCAGGCCGCCGAACACCTCGTCGCCGATTTTCACCGCCGGCCCCCTGTCGCAGGCCCCCAGGCAGCTCGTGCGGGACAAAGTAATCCTGCCGTCGGCGCTCGTTTCACCGGTTTTGATCCCCGCCGCCGCCTCGAACCATTTCACCACTTCTTCGGCTCCGGTAAAATGACAGGGCGTACTGTGGCAAATTTCAATCACGTATTCGCCCCTCGGCTCGGTACTGAACATGGCGTAAAAAGTCAGCGCGTCGTAGATTTTTGAAAGGGGCAGATCCAGCGTTTTTGAGACCAGCGCCGCCCACTTCCGGTCGACATAGTTCCCGCCGGAAGCGGCCTGAATGTCGAGAAGCGCCGCGATAAGCTGCCGGGGATTGTTGCCGTAACGCTCCATTATTTTCAGCACATCGTCTTCGGTCAGTTCCCGCATGGTTTCCTCAATGGTGGTATGCTAATGTGAGCATACTACCACTACAGCCCGGTTTATTCAAGAATTTTTTCGCCGCCATTTCAAAATGAGGCGTTTCGGAATTCGCTCACGGTTACCAGGGCATCGGCGTTTACGTTCAACCGGGGGATATAAACCCGTGAAAGACGGGGAAATCCGCTCGCAACAGACAGTGAGCGGCTCACAAAAGACAGGACACACAGTGTAGACGAGACGGGAAAGATAACGAAATACGAGTATGACCAGCAATCGCGTCTTGCAACGGTACTGTATCCGTGGACGGCAGAGCAGGCGGCGGAGGACCGGAAGGAAGCGGAAGAAGCGGGGTTATTTTTTACGGTAGACAAAGGGAGCGGGGAACGGTACAGTTTTAACGGGAGTGAAGTAACGGCGCTACGGAATGTACTGAACCGGGCGGGAGCTGCCCGGGGCAACATCGTAACGGCGAATCAGATGGTGTGGCGGGAAAGTTATACCTATGACAAGAACGGGAACCGGGCGACCAAGACCACGCCCTGGGGGACGATAACCTATACTTACGACGCTGAAAACCGGTTGATACAGAAAGGCGATATAGACTACAGTTATGACCAGGACGGGAACCTGTTGAGCGAAAAAGGGTTACGGCGTGAAGCGGCATACCAGTACAACGGGCAGAACCGGATGGTCTATTCTGAAGTAACGAGCCACGTAGAGAAAAACCGCGCAACGAGCCGTTACGCCTACGACGCCTTGGGGCGACGGACGGTGAGCCAGGACGCGGGGGGAAGCCCCCTGCGGACGCTGTACGACGGGTTC
>JAISYA010000194.1 GCA_031270205.1 Treponema sp. | reverse complement strand
AAGGGGAAACCGGGTAAAAAGAGCCGCAAAATGATACGAATTTATGGCTTCCGGGTCGTTTCGCTGATATTTTTTAGACTTCCTGAAAAGTAGGTTAATTTATTCGGCGGGAATTGAGGCACTATCTCTAAAGCCGGCTCTCCGCTATAGCCCTTGTCAAGACACATATATTGAGGAGTTTCAAATATATCTGCCGCTCAATCTGAAAATAATCCAACCGCGCTTCAAGTTGGGATGCATCCTGCCGGTTAGCCCCGGTGACTACCAGTGCCAGGGGTACCCCCATCCCATCCACCAGCAAATGCCGTTTGCTTCCATTTTTTTCCCCACTGCTTCCTGCGCCAGAGGCGCTTTGCTCATACATCCGTCCGCACTGAGCCAAGTCCCGTTGATACCCTCGGCTTCAGCATGGTTTTCCAGTCCTGCACCTTCCTCACTTGATCGGTTCCAGGGATATTCGCTACCCAAAACAGCGTCCTGAGATTGTTCCGTTTCTCCCTCTCCTCCATCGTCTTCTAAAAATCCAGCATGGATGGACGCTTTCGAATAAAACACCGCAAGCGCACTCATCAAAAAGTCCGCCATTTCGTATTTCCGCCCATTGCCGGCTTTCCTTCTGTCAGGCAGCTTCCCCGCCGTTTCTCTGAGTCCTTCCAACAGCCTTGTTATTATTTCCCCTTCCATGCTCCTTTTATCATGTTCTTTTTGAAATCGGAATTGCCGGTATTCTGTATTGCAATTTACAAATGACTTTGTTATACTTGGATGTATAAAACTAATGTGTTTTGCACAATTCTGTTTGCTAAAGAGAGTGAGAGCGCAGCGGAATAACCAACAGGTTATTTTGCCGTGCTTTTTTTGTGAGGGAGGTTTTCATGTCGATCGATATATCACTCAAAAATCTTGACGGTCTTTTCCCCGATACGTTTACCGGAGAAATGAAGGCCCAGGCCAAGACCCTGTTTTTGAAAGAGCTGGCCGCGGTATTCCATAGGTTTTACGGCGGGAAAATGCAGACCGTTCCCAAGTGCGGTATTTATGGCCTCAATTGGTTCAACATCTGGTACACGCCGGGAGTTTCCCGAATTTCTACCACCATTCGGGACGATAACGACAGTTCGTTCTCCCTTTCCAACCGGGGCAACCTGGTAGCGGTAGTGTCAGACTCAACGCGGGTTTTGGGCGACGGTGACTGTACTCCTCCGGGCGGCCTCGGTGTCATGGAAGGAAAATCCATGCTCATGAAATACCTAGGCGGCGTAGACGCTGTGGCCCTTTGCGTGGATTCCCGCGGGGAGAACGGCAAAAACGATCCGGAAAAAATCATCAATTTTGTAAAAATGCTCACCCCCTCCTTCGGCGCGGTGAATCTGGAAGATATCAGTCAGCCCAACTGTTTTCGTGTGCTTGATGAACTGCGGGAAGTCTGCGATATTCCGGTCTGGCATGACGATGCCCAGGGTACCGCCTGTATAACGCTGGCGGGACTGATCAATGCCCTGAAGCTGGCGGGGAAGAAGCTCGGCGATGCAAAAATCGTACTGTTGGGAGCGGGCGCCGCCAACACCACCATTGCCCGGCTTATTCTTGCGGACGGGGGAGACCCGGCAAAAATGATCGTTTTTGATTCCAAAGGCTCGCTCCACTCCGGCAGGGAAGATATAAAAAACGACAAGCGGAATTACCGGAAATGGGAAATTTGCGAAAAAACCAACCCCGGCAGGGCGGCTTCCATTGCCGGGGCGGTGAAAGGCGCCGATGTGCTTATCGCCCTTTCTACCCCCGGACCGGATACGGTTAAGCGCGAATGGGTTCGTTCCATGGCGGATAAATCCATTGTATTTGCCTGCGCCAATCCGGTACCGGAGATATGGCCATACGCGGCAAAAGAGGAAGGCGCTTTTATTGTCGCTACGGGCCGGGGCGACTTCCCCAACCAGGTGAATAATTCGGTGTGCTTTCCGGGTATCCTCAAGGGCGCGCTTTTGGTACGCGCGAGGAAGATCACCGACGGGATGGCTATACGCTGCGCGTATTCCATCGCGGAATTTTCCGAAAAGCGCGGCATCAGCCCCGACAATATTATTGCCACCATGGAAGAAACCGATGTATTTGCCCGTGAAGCGGCGGATGTGGCGGTACAGGCGGTGAAAGAAGGCGTGGCCAGGGCGCCTCTTTCCTGGGAAGAGGTGTATGAAAAGGCAAAAGCCGACATAAGCGCGTCCAGGCGTCTGGTGGAAGACATGAAGCGGCTGGGGCATATCACCGAACCTCCCGCCGAATTGCTGGAAGCCGCTTTGAAAAAAGCCATTGATATGGCAGGCAAATAAATTTTCACGTACGAGAGATACCATAATTGTGCGTGTAACCGTAACGGCGCATGACTTATTTCTTTGAAACCTACGGATGCCAGATGAACAGCGCGGAGTCCGCGGCCCTGGCGCTGGCCTGCCGGGAGCGGGGCTGGACCGCCGCCGCCGACGGGGAGAGCGCCGACCTCGTGCTCCTCAACACCTGTTCCGTGCGCCTTACCGCGGAAAAACGGGCGCTGGGCCGCATTGCCCTGTACGCCGCCCTCAAGAAAAAGCGGCTTGCGCGCCCCCTGACGCTGGTGCTTGCCGGCTGCATGGCCCAACGTCTGGGGAAAGATCTGCGGACGCGTTTTCCGGCGATTGATTACGTGATGGGAACCGCGGCCCGCTCGCTGTTCCCCCTCATTCTGGAAGCGGCTGAAAAAGCCCTCGGCGTGGAAACTTTTCCCGAACTGGCCGAACAGGCGGCTTTTTCCTTTTCCCCGTCTCACCTGGAAGAACGTCAATTCCGCAGCTTTGTTCCCATCATGCACGGCTGCGACAATTACTGCTCGTACTGCATTGTACCCTATGTGCGGGGCAGGGAGGTCTCGCGGGACCCGCGCCTGATAGCCGGGGAAATCCGCCTGGTGGGCGAGCGGGGGGTACGGGAAATTACGCTCCTGGGGCAGAATGTGAACAGCTACCGCTGGAACGGGGACGGCTCCCAAAGCGGGCTGGATTTCGCGGGGCTTTTGCGTCTGGCGGCGGAAGAAGCGGACCGAAGCGGGGTGCGCTGGGTGCGCTTCCTTTCCGCCAACCCCAGGGATTTTTCCGCCGAAACCATCCGCGTTATGGCGGAAAACCCGGTCTTTTGCCGCCACCTTCACCTTTGCGTCCAGCATGGCTCCAACCGGATTCTTTCCGCCATGAACCGGGGCTACACCAGAGAGCGCTATCTCAATCTAATCGGGGAAATCCGCTCCGCCATGCCGGACATCACCCTTTCCACGGATATTCTCGTGGGTTTTCCCGGGGAAACCGGCGAAGACCTGGAACTGACCCTGGAACTGATGGAAGAGGTGCGCTTTCTCTACGCATACATGTACCATTACAACCCGCGTGAGGGAACCGCCGCGTTCAATCTGCCCGGCAGAATAAGCGAGGAGGTAAAGAGGGAGCGGCTTTCCCGCGTTATCGCCCTGCAAAAAAAACACACCGCCGCGCTCCTTAAAAGCAGAATAGGTTCACGGGAAAGGGTTTTAGTAGAGGGAATTTCCCGAAAAAATGCCGATGAATTAATAACACGTACTGAAAGGGATGAGATGGCGGCGGTCCCCGGCTCTGTCTCAATGATTGGCCGTTTCGCGGAGCTGACCCTTTCGAGCCTGCGGGGAAACACTTTTCGAGCAAAGGAGCTGCGTCCATGCCCTGGCGTTTAATCGGACTCATCATTATCTTCGGTATATTCCTCGTGTTCATTGCCTTTAATCTGGGACCGGGGAATAAATGCGACATCAGTTTCGGTTTCCGGACTTTCAGCGAAGTGCCGGTATTTCTTACCGCCTTTTCATCGTTTGCTTTGGGGATGCTCTGCGCGCTGCCCTTTATCATCAGTTTCAGGGTAAAGCGGAAAGTCAAAGCGGGAAAAGAGGAAGCCGCGCAAAATGCCAAAAAGAAAGGGGGAAAGGGTGAGGAAACCGCCGCTTCAGGAGGCGGCTTCTCCGAAGGCGGCCCCTATGGCGTCAACTAACAACTAACGGTTGGGAAAAGCAAGAGCCTTTGGCTATAGTAAGGGATAATAGTATGCCGATTCGTTTTTCCGCCTTGTTGCTGGTAGCGGCGTTAAGCCTCATCAGGGGAACGATCCTCCATGCCCAGAGCGGCCCCGTTACGGGGATTTCCGCGGGGACCGAACTGCAAAACATCGAAAAGACCCTGAGCCGTTCCGGTATTTCCGCGGCCGAGCGGCAGGACGCGCTTATTCGCCTTGCCCGGCTGCGGCAGCTTTCCGGGGATATTGAGGGCGCCGCCAAAAGCTGGCTTGAGGCCGCGGCCGCGGAACAGGGCGAAAACGGCGATAACGCGCTGGCCGCGGGCGCTTTCTGTCTTGCCGCCATGGGCGAATGGGAAAAAGCCGCCGCCGCGCTCCGGCCCCTGCTCGCTTCAAGCCCTCGAGGGCCGGCTCTCCTTGCGGCCCGTTATATAGACGCATCCCTCAAGGTTTGGTCTTCCGGCGACACTTCTTCGTTGAGCGCCCTCGCGGATGATCCTGAATACGCCGAATTGCGCCCCCGGATTTATTATACGCTCTGGAAGACCGGGGCCGAAGAGTGGAAAGCCCGCCTGCTCGCCGAATTTCCCCGGACGCCTGAGAGCCGGATCGCCGCCGCCGAAAGCGGTGGCGCTTCCGCCGTTACGGCGAAACCCAGCCCCCTCTGGCTGCTCCTCCCCGGCCGGGAAAGTTTTTCCTTCAGCGCCGCTCCGGCCACTGTCGCCCCGGCCGCGCCTTCCTCCGCTGCGGCCTCTCCCGCCCCGGACCCGGGCGCGAAGGCCCTGCAAACCGGCCTCTTTGGCAATGAAGCCAACGCCCGCGCCCAATCGGACCGGCTCAAAAACGCCGGTTTTTCCCCCGCGTTGGCTCGCAGGACAGTCAACGGCAGTGAATATTGGACCGTCACCGTCCCCGCGGGACAAAATACCATGAAAACCATACAGGAACTTAAAAACGCCGGCTTTGAGTCCTTTCCGCTGTTTTAAT
>JAISYA010000178.1 GCA_031270205.1 Treponema sp. | reverse complement strand
TGTTTACTTTTTTACCAAATTAGGAGGGTAAAAATGAAGAAAAGCGGTTTTATTTTGGGTGTACCGGCAATGGCGCTGGTATTGGCTAGTGTGTTTGCGGCTTGCGCGACACTTAATAGTCCGGGAACAGCACCCACGCTGACTATCGTTGTCAGCGGTTCCTATGATGACAGTACTGGTCAGACGACTCCTCAAACAGCTTTCGCAATTGACGAGGGAATAACGTTCAGGTTTGAAGGGACCGATCCGGACAAGAACGTAAAGAAATCGGTTATTCTTATAAAAAAAGACGGTCGGATGGTGAATAATCCTCGTGAAAGCGAGATTAGTCCGAGAACAAATCCTTTTCTGTATAATGTGGGATCATGGACTTTCAGTGATCCCGGCGCTTACACCGCTGAAGTCTATGTCGTTGACTCAAAAGGCAATCAAAGCAATACCCTGACCGCCGATTTCACGGTCAATTAAGGCCGTCCAGGCAGCGGTAACTGTCACCACGCCGCGCCCCCGTCACTGGCGGGGGCGTTTTCTTTCTTCGCTCTTCGCTCTTCGCTCATTGCTCTTTGCTCATCGCTCATTGTTCTTCACTCTTCGCCGTTTCCCTAATGACTTTTTTATGAAAAGATGGTAGGATATCGATATGGTGAAGATAATAAATGCCTGTACCATGGAAATTGACGATCCCGAAGCAGCGGTGCGGGAAATACTCGTACAGCTTGATTTGGATCAGCGGTGGCCGCGAAACGCGGTCGGCCTTATTGCCTGCCATGCCGATTATCTTGAAAGCGGCGCGGTCAAGGCCCTCTGCGAGGCCCTGCCTTTTGACGTGGTCGGCTGTACGACACTGGGCAGTTCGGTGAACGGGGAATACGGCATGGAGCTTTTGAGTCTTTCGGTGCTCACGGGCGAAGAGGAGCGTTTTTCCACGGTCTTTTCCGCTGAAATCAGCCCGGGCGGCGTGGAAGCGGTCCAGGCGCTCTACCGGAGCGCGGGGACGGAAAAGGCCGCGCTCATACTCGCTTACGCCCCCTGGTACAGCGCCATGGGAGGGCCGGCCATTCTGGAAGCGCTTAACCGCTCTTCCGGGGGGACGCCGGTATTCGGCGCTTTGGCCTGCTACCATACCTCGCCGCTGAGCAACAGCCGTGTAATTTACAACGGGGAGGCCTACAAGGACGGCCTGGCGCTGGTGCTGATACGCGGGAATATCAAGCCCCGTTTTTTTATTACCGCCATCCCCGGAAATAAAATACAGAAGCAGGCGGCGGTGATTACCAAATCGGAAGGCTGCGTCGTGCAGCAAATCAACGAAACGACGCCGCTTGAGTATTTCGACTCCCTGGGGCTGATAAGCGGCGAGAAGATTCCTATCGGCAAAATTATGCCCCTGATTGTCAAATACAACGACGGGACCGAAGCGGTGGCGCGGGGCATCTATGACCTTACGCCGGAGGGCTATATGGTCTGCGGCGGTGAGATGCCGGAGCAGGCCACTTTTGCCATGGGGACGCTTGATTATAACGGGATTATCGAGACCGCGGAGTCAACGGTGACGCGGGCGCTTGAGGCCGCGCCCAAAGACGGGGGATGCCTTTTGATGTTCCCCTGTTTTTCACGGGGAATGGCCCTGGGGCCCAACGCCGACCATGAACTGCGAAAAGTGGTTTCGCTCGCCGGCGGGAAACCGTACCATTTATGTTACGCGGGCGGGGAGCTTTGCCCCGTGTCCGATGAGGAAGGCGCGTTTTTGAACCGCTTTCATAACTTTACCTTTACTATTTGCGCCTTATAGGCCGGGTTTATTCGATGAACAGCTTTATGATCCCGCGGGAATTCCGGCCCGCGCCTGTCCGGCGTCCGTCCGGGGAGATTTTCCATGCCTCTTGAAACGCCGCCCCCTGTTTCCGGCGCCGCCGCCGCTGACGCCGGCCGCTTTGCGGAACAAATTCTGAACGGCGGACTACGGGCGGGGGATACGCTTTCCCCCGGGCTGGCGGCGCATATCCGCTTTCTGCAAAAGGAACACCTGAAACTGTGCCGCCAGGTCCGCCGCCTGGAGGAAACCATTGAGCGGAACAAGAGTATCGCCCTTGAGGCGGCGAACCTCCAGGCTATACGGAGCGCCGAGGAGCGGAAGCAGGAAAAATACATGAAGCTGCTCCTGGAGAATTCCGGGGACATTATTATTCTCTGCGACGACACGGGCCATTTCGCCTATTGTACCGATTCGTTTCTGCGGAAGGCGGGGATTGACAGCTTCGACCGGATAAACGGTCATTATTACCGGGAGGTGTTTAACCGCTTTTCCGATGCCCAGTGGAGCGGGCGTATTTACGATATTTTTTCCGCCGCTTTGGAAAAGCGGGAATCGTTAAGCCTTGAGGAAACGGTGGACATAGGGGGAGACGGACACCCCCGGCGGTACTCGATACATTTTACCCCCATGGAGGACGAACTGGGGATGGTGGTCGGGGCGATGATGCTGTTCCATGATATTGAAGAGGTGCTTGCCGCCAAGGAACAGGCGGAACAAGCCAATATCGCCAAGTCGGAATTCCTGGCCAACATGTCGCATGAGATTCGCACGCCGATGAACGCCATTATCGGCATGACCCGTATCGCCAAATCCGTGGACGAAGTGGCGAAAAAAGATTACTGCCTGGGGAAAATTGAGAACGCCTCCGCCCATCTTTTGGGGGTGATTAACGATATTCTTGATATGTCCAAAATCGAGGCCAACAAGTTTGAGCTTTCCTTTACGGAATTTGATTTTGAGAAGATGCTTATGCGGATAACCGACGTGATCGATTTCCGCGTGGGGGAAAAATCCCAGACGCTTTTTGTAAAAACCGATCCGGATATTCCCGGTTATATTATTTCCGATGAACAGCGGCTCGCCCAGGTTATTACCAATTTATTTTCCAACGCCATTAAGTTTACCCCGGAGAAAGGAACCATTTCGCTTAAGGTGCATAAAGTGTCCGAAAGCGGGAATGGCGAAACCTGCACGCTGCAGATCGAGGTGGGCGATACCGGCATCGGCATTACCGAAGATCAAAAGGCACGGCTTTTTCAGTCGTTTGTTCAGGCCGACAACAGCGTGTCGCGGAAATACGGCGGCACGGGCCTCGGCCTTGCCATTTCAAAGCGCATAATTGAAATGATGGGCGGCGGCATCTGGGTGGAATCCGAACCTGGCAAAGGCTCCGTTTTCAAGTTTACCATTCAGGCGGGGATAGGCTCGAAAACCTCCACGCATGAGATTTTCGCCCCCAAGATGGAAAACATCCGCGCCTTGGTAGTCGACGATTCGTCTGAGCTGCGGGAATACTTTCTTGCCCTGGCAAAGGGAATCGGTTTTTCCTGCGACGCGGCGGACGGCGGGGCGCAGGCCATTGAAATGATGGAAAGCAGCGTGTACGACATCTATTTTGTGGACTGGCGTATGCCGGGCATGGACGGCACCGAATTAAGCAGGGAGATCAGGAAGAAAACCGGGGAAAGGACGGTGATCATCATGATTTCCGCCTATGAATGGGGGAAGATTGCGGATGAAGCCAAAGCCGCGGGAGTGGACGGGTTTATCCCCAAGCCGATCTTCGCTTCAAATATCGTAAATTGCATTAACCGCCATTTCTGGGTTGAGAAGAAATTTGAACCTGGCCCCGTCAGGCCCAAACCGGAGGCCCACGATACCGTCCTTGCGGGGAAACGCATACTCATTGCCGAGGACATCGACATCAACCGTGAGATCGTCATCACCCTGCTGGAACCCTGGGGCTTGAACATCCGCTGCGCCGAAAACGGGGAACAGGCGCTGGAAATGTTTCAGGCCGAGCCTGACGGCTTTGACCTGATATTCATGGATGTCCACATGCCGATAATGGACGGCTTCATCGCTACCCGCCGTATCCGCGCCTTTGAAGCCGAAACGAGGGCGGGCCTGCAAAAAGTCCCCATTATCGCCATGACCGCCAATGTTTTTGCCGAGGACATCGAAAAATGCCTCGCCTCAGGCATGACCGATCATGTGGGCAAACCTCTGGACATGGAACAGGTAGTGGAGAAACTCAAGAAATATCTGGCGTCTTGAAAAGAAAATCACCCTTTACGATTTGTCCGGCAATGCTTTCATTTTTTCCTTGAGTTCAAGGAGCATCATGTCCGCGGCGCCGTCTGATTTTTCCAGTTCGGCAAAGCGTTTTTCAAGACCCGTGTCGGCGCTGAGGTCTTCCAGCTCCTTGGCGGCGTCTGCCTGGGCTTCCATTTGGTCTACCTTGGCGGACATGCGGTCAAAAGCGTCAAAGGCGCTGCGGTTGCCGGAAACGCTGGAGATGGTGTTTTGGATTTTTTGCTGGGCTTCGGCCCGCTTGGCCCGGGCAATAAGGAGGTTTTTCTTGCGCTGGGCTTCTTCAATCTTGTTTTGCAGTTCCCTCAGGCTTTCCTTGAGCTTATCCACCGAGGCTTTTTGGGCTTCCCACTGCTTTTGGTACTCCAGAGCGGCCCGGTCGTACTCCTGCTTGCGGAGCAAAGCGTCCTTTGCCAGATCGTCCTTGCCGGCGTTTACCGCCAGCATGGCCTTGCGCTCCCATTCCTGGGCCTGGGCAAGCTGGTTGTCCCTTTCGCGCTCCAGCTTTTTCTCGTCCGCGATAGCCATAGCCACCGCTTTTTTAGACTCGATAAGCTGTTCGTTCATCTCGATGATGAGCTGGTTCAGCATTTTTTCAGGCTTTTCCGCCTTGCCGATTAAGTCGTTTATGTTTGATGAAATAAGGGTTTTTAACCTTGAAAAAATGCCCATTTAAGCCTCCGTTGGGTCGCTCAAAGCCGCTTAGTGTCTATATTTTGAAAGAACCGGATAATGTTCGGTCAGGGCCAGACTGAAAGCGTCCAGCGTGGCCCGGAATTCCTCATAATCCATAGTGGCGTATTCCAGCGTATCAATCAGTATGATTTTCCCGCCTTCCAGTGCGTACGCGCCGTGCACCACATCAACGGCGTTAAGTTCCAGTAACCTGGTATAGAGTTCCAGGGTATTGTGCGCCGGCGCGTCCATAACTGTCGCGCGGACAAGCACCAGCGGCTCGGCCAGCATCACCGCCACCCCTTGCAGACGGGATTTCTCGTCATCCAGCAGCCAGAGGTTCGGCGCCACCTGCCGGTAGGAGAGCATCATGTCGATAAGGTACTGTTCAATTTTGCCGGTCATTTTCAAATCCTTCGCAGCCTGCTGCGCTTGTGGATTTTTTGCAATCTTTCAGGAAAACGCAAAAAAATTCCGATAAATGGGCTGCTTGCCGCTAAAGCAGCCAAGCAGTTTACAGGGCAAAAAATCACCTTCAGACGGTTTTGGTGGATTATAACGCGCCAAGCGCAACAAACTGCTAGCCAAGGAAAACCTGCCCGGTATTGTCAATAGCAAGGATGGTTTTGCACTCCGAACAACGGAAACGGCCCGGCTTGAGGGCTTTGAGCTTTTTGGAACAAATCGGGCAGTTAAAAACCTTGGGGAACACGGACACCGCGTCCGCCGCGGAATCGTTGCTGAAAAAACCAACGGAATCGTCGAGGTTGTCTTTGATATTGAAGAACTGGGAGAAACCGAGGAGCTGGAACACCTCGTATACCTTTGGCTGTATTTCAAGCAGCACGAGGTCCCCGCCTTTGGGCTTTACCGCCTTGAGGAAGGCGGTAAAGGAGCCAATGCCCGTAGAGGAAACATAATTCAGCCCCCCGCAGTGGAAGATCAGGCGGATAAATCCCTTCTCTATGGCCTTCTGAATACGCTTCTGAAAGTAGTTGGAATTGTAGGTGTCAATATACCCTTCCAGAAACAGAACAAGACAGCCTTCTACCTCATCTACCTTTTGAATTTTCATTTTGAGGCTTTCATCTTTTTCGTCATCAAACCCGGGGACGATATCGTTGTTCGTCATGATATTTCCTTCAAAACCTCTCAGCAAGGCTTCTGACTTATCCGCCTTTGCCCGCTTACGGCAACAAGCGATCTCTTCATTCTCATATATTACCCGTTTTTGCCTTTTTTGTCAAACCTTTCAGGGGGGCGCATATAACAATATGAACCCCCCCTCTTTTTTTATATAATTGCCCCATGGTTTTATCCGATTTTGTGATTATTTTATCCGAAGTTTCCGAACCTGGCAATGTGGGGGCCGTTTGCCGGGCCATGAAGAACATGGGGCTTTCCCGTCTGCGCATGGTTAAACCGGGGCCGGCTCTTGCCGGGCGGATGAGCGGCGAATCCCTCCTCCGGGCGAGGGCGGTCCACGCCGCCGATGTCTGGGAGCAGGCGCAGGTGTTCCCTACCCTTGCCGAAGCTGCGGCGGACTGTTCCCTCCTGGTGGGGACCACCCGCCGCCGGGGCCGCCGCCGTAAAAGCGTCAGCATGGACCCCCGTACCCTGGCCGCCTGGCTCAGGGAACGCCCCCCGTCCGCCGCCGTAGGGCCGAAAGCCGGCCCGGTTGCCCTGGTCTTCGGGAACGAACGTACCGGCCTTGCGGACGCCGAACTGGACCTCTGCAGCGCCGCCTCCCATATCCCGGTTTCCGGCGCCTTTCCTTCCCTCAACCTTTCCCACGCCGTACAAATCTACGCCTATGAACTGTTCCTCGCCTTTGGCGGCCCGCTTGCCGCCGGTCCCGACCCGGTAAAAGGGGAATGGATACCTCTCAACCGGCAGGAGACCGAGCGCCTTACCGCCGCCATCACCGACACCCTCTCCGGCCTTGGCTTTTACAAACATCCCGGCAGAGCGGAGCAAACCCGATTCCTCCGCGACCTGATTTCCCGCGCGGGCCTGACCGAGCGGGAGGGAAACTACCTCAAAGACATATTCGCCAAGGCCGCGAGACTGGGAAGCATGTCCGCGGCCGGGTAGCTTGCGGCGTTTCCGCTGTTGCCGTATCATTCCCACATGGCCGGAAATATGTTTGGCGAGTTGTTCAGGGTGGTCACTTTCGGAGAATCTCACGGCCCGGCGATGGGCTGTGTGATAGACGGCTGCCCGGCGGGACTTTTGCTTGCGAAGGCCGACATTGAGCGGGAACTGCGGCGGAGGCGGCCGAAGCGGGGCGGCGCTTCCACCGCCAGAAACGAAACGGACGAGCCGGAAATTCTTTCCGGCGTCTTTAAGGGTAAAACCCTGGGAACCCCCATCGCCATTGTGGTCCGCAACGCGGATCATCATTCCGGCGATTACGAAAATCTGCGGGACCTGTACCGGCCGGGCCACGCCGACCGGACTTGGGAGGCCAAGTACGGCATTCGGGATCACCGCGGGGGGGGCAGAAGTTCCGGCAGGGAAACCCTGTGCCGGGTGGCCGCCGGCGCGGTGGCAAAGGTTTTGCTCGCCGGGTACGGCATAGCAATAAGGGCCTGGGTTTCTTCCATCGCCGGCCTGGACATGCCGGAACCGGAAGCGCCGGATTTCGATTTTGACGAGATCGAGCGCAACCCGTTCAGGGTTCCCGGCCGGGAAGGCGCGGAAAGGGCGCAGGCAAAAATAGCGGCGCTCTCAGCAGAGGGGGACAGCGCCGGCGGCATTGTATCCTGCGCGGTGACGGGAGCGCCGCCGGGCCTTGGGGAACCGGTCTTTGACAAATTGGACGCCCGGCTCGCCGCGGCCATGTTGTCCCTGGGCGCCTGTAAGGGCGTTGAATTCGGCGCGGGTTTTGCCGCGGCCCGGTTACGCGGCTCGGAAAATAACGATATTCCTGTTTTGACGGAAGGCGGGGCGGGGCGCTTGCCGCTGTCTTTCAAAACAAATAACGCCGGCGGTATACTCGGCGGCATTTCCAGCGGGCAGCGGCTGGAATTCAAAGCGGCCTTCAAGCCCACGCCCTCAATCTCAAAACCTCAGCAAACCGTGGATCGCGGCGGCGCTGTCAGAGAACTGATTATTCAGGGCCGCCACGACGTTTGCATTGTTCCGAGGGCTGTACCGGTGGTGGAAGCCATGACCGCCCTGGTCCTGGCGGATTTTGTGCTGCTACAGCGCGCGGCGCGGCTCGCTTAAACGCGCCGCGATTAAGTGCTACCCGGCAAATCCCGCAAGCGGCGCCAGTTCCTCCCACTTTGAGGGTTCCGATACATCCCTGTCTATTCGGATGAATATTTGTGGTTCGTACTCGACCTGGGGATAGAGGGTATTGCGGGAGTTGAGGTACGGGAGGGGTATGCTGCCGGAGCGGATCATGGTACGGGGGTCCCTCGTGAGGGAATCCCAGGCGCGGTTTGCCTCGGCGTAGAGGGCCTGGGCGCGGGTACGGTAGCGGCGGGCGCCGGTTTCATCCGCCAGGGCTTCGCAGGCGACGCCGGCGTTGTTACGCGCCATCATAAGGCGCTCGGCCAGTTCCAGGTATTCGGGCCGGTCGTTGGGCAGCAGCACCGGCAGGCGGGCGCGCTGTGTCTCAAGAATATCCAGCAGGCGGTTGTAATAGCCCTGGGCGGCAAAGTAATCGCCGCGCTTGAGGGCGGCGTTTCCCAGCGCGAAAAGGAGCCGGCGGTTAAGGGGCAGAGCGGATGAAGCGGTAAAGAGATATTCCAGGGCGTTTCTCCAGTCCTCAAGCTGGTAATAGGCCGCGCCCATGCGGTATTGCATCTCAGGCGGCGCCCAGCCGTTTTGTTCGGCGCGGTGATAGTAATTGAGGGCCGCCTCCATATCGGCGGTTTTGGTGAAGTATTCAAGATCGCCCAGGCCGGCGTAGAGTCTGCCGTACTCTGGAGACCGCACCATGAGCCGCCGCGCAAGGGCGTCCTCGTACAGGTTGATCCCTTTGACCAACTGTTCCCCGGCGGGAACAAATTCCCTGTTGTTGATCAGCACATCCGCGTAACGACGATAGGCGTCGATCCGGCGGGTAAGGCGGCGCACGGATTCTTCGGGCGCGGCTTCAAAAGCCTGAATCGCCGTTTCCAGTGTTACGCGCTCGTCACGGGTATCGCCGAGCGTGTGGTAATAGCGGGCAAGATGATAGTGGGCCTCCGGCAGAGAGGGATCGGTCCTTACCGCTTCCAGCAGCAGATCCCGAATGCCGTCAATCTGCTCGACATATTCGTTGGGAACCCCCCGGACTTCCTCCAGCTGTTTGTCCAGGAGATACCCTCCCAGTTCGGCAAGCGAATCCGCGGAGAGTTTCCGTTTCGCGTTGCTGGCAAACCACGCCTGGAGCGGGAGTACTTCCTTGAGATTATCCGTGCGGATAAAGTACTTCATCATCCGTTCCACAACCGGCTCGGTCCAGCCGTACAGTTCCAGCAGACGCGCGTAGGCGAAACGGGCGTCCTCATATTTGGAAGGGTCTACCTCGCCCCAGGCAAGGTTATTGTCTCCAAGGGCGAGTAGTCCGTCAGGATCGTTAGGCGCATAGTCCAGCAATTCCCGCCGCAGGAGATCATCGGCCTTTTGATAATTGAAAAGGTAGCGGGTTTCCAAAGCGGCGTAATCCAGTACGCCTTTTTTATCTCTGGGATAATAGCGCAAAAGCTCGTCGTATTTTGCTTCAGCGTGATAATACTGCCGCTCATCCCGAAAGGCTTCGGCATAACGGTAGAACCAGTCCTTCTTCCGTTTTATGCTGAAGGCCTCGCTGAAGCGCTCGTTTGCCCGCTCGTATTCCCCCGCGGAAATCCGTTCATAGCCGATTTTGTAAATTGATTCGGCCTTGAGGGGAATGTAGGCGAATGTATAGATGAGATAGCCGAGAGAGGCCGTTACCACGGCGATTATGGCAAAGAGCCGCAATACCGGAAGGAAGTTGTGTACAAAGATGTACGCGAAACTCGCCTGCTCCGTTTCCAGGGCCTCGCCGGTACTTTTTTCGAAACCTTTGGGTATTTCAATGGTTCTGCCCAGGATCTGTCCCGCAAGGACGGCGGTTTCCTGGGCGGGAGCGCCGTTGACAAGGAGTTTTATCAGGGCGGACATCTGATCCGGGGCAACTGCCTGTTCGACGATCAGCTCTTCACAGGCAATGCGCAGATTCAGGGGATAGGCGGCGAGGTTTTTCCGGAAACGCTCCATATCTTCGTCATTGAGCCGTATTTCCTCAACATCTTCAGGGGCTTTTTCCTGTTTGGCTTTTGCCTTGCCCCGGCCTTTGGCTTTTGAACCTAATGAGGGCGTTGCCTCCGAGTCTGAAAAAATATCGTCAATGCCGGGCAGGGAGAAGTCCGCATCGCCGAAATCAGTGCCGACCGGGGCTCCTTCTTCGGCTTCAAAATCCGCGTCCGCCTGTACATCCCCGCCGGGCATGAAATTGTCAAAAGCGTCTCCCGCCGGGACGCCCGTGGTCTCCGCCCCGTCGGTATTGAAAACGCCGCCGTCCGAATCAACATTTTCGTCATCCGGACGGAAATCGTCGTTATCCAGATTAAGGTCCGCGCTGCTCAGGTCCAGGTCATCACCGCCCGGAACAGCGCTTTCACCGCCCAGGTTTAGGTCCTCGCCGTTCAGGTCCAGGTCCTCGCCGCCCAAATCAAGACTTTCATCATTCAGGTTTAAATCTTCGTCGCCCAGGTCGGGGCTTTCACCATCCAGGTTTAAGTCATCGCCGCCTAAATCAGGGCTTTCACCATCCAGGTTTAGGTCCTCGCCGTTCAGGTCCAGGTCCCCGCCGCCCAAATCAAGACTTTCATCACTCAGGTTTAAGTCATCGCCGCCCAGGTCAGGGCTTTCACCATCCAGGTTTAAATCTTCGCCGCCCAGGTCAGGGCTTTCACCATCCAGGTTTAGGTCATCGCCGCCTAAATCAGGGCTTTCCCCATCCAGGTTTAAGTCATCGCCGCCCAGGTCAGGGCTTTCATCACCCAGGTTTAAGTCATCGCCGTTCAGGTCCAGGTCATCACCGCCTAAATCAGGGCTTTCACCATCCTGATCCGAAGAGGCTGTTTCAGGCCAGGAGGTATCCAAAGCGAAGTCATCGTCGGGAAGGGGAAGATCATTGGGTACTGAGCCGATCAGGTCGCTGAAATCGAAATCGGCGCCGGCGGCGAATTCACCGCCGGGAGGCTCGGTCTCGGGAGCGGCGGGGGAAGAAGATGCGGCAGCGGACTGGGGGGCATCGGGGTTGAGGGCCGCAGCAACAGCAGGGTCGATTGCGGCATCGGGGTTAAGGGCCGCCGTTACGGCAGGGTCAACGGCGGCCGCGCTCTTGCCGCCGGCGCCTAAATCCATGGGAGGGGCTTCGACATCGGGAAGTTCCAGATTGTTAAAGGGGATATTTCGCTCCGCCAGAATGTTTTTTTCATTGCCGGCGTTGTCAAAAGAGGCTTTGAATTCCCGAAGCGCGCTTAATGAAGGCATATTAAGATACTAAAAGTATCGGCCGATACTTGTAAAGGATGTATGAAAACAATTATTGCCGCCCTGCTCCTGGTATTTTTTGCCGGTTTTTCCCCGGCGGCGGATTTTGAATCCCACGAATTTATTGACCGCCTCCTGAGCCTCTCCGCTCCCGGCGCACCGGAGATTTTTGAGGATGCGGTGATCTTTACCGCCCCCTCAAGTTTCCGCAGGGTGGGAGTGGCATTCGCCTATGAGAACTTTTCCAAAATATACTGGTTCAGGCAGCTTATGATCCCCCAGGATCGGCTGGATGCCCCAATTCCGCCGGGTAAAAAAGTCCCCGATCCTTTCAAAGATTCGGGGATTCTTTTCTACGCGCACCAGGCGCCCGAAGGAATCAGCGAACTTGAGTACCGCCTGATCATCAACGGTCTGTGGACCATCGATACCGCTAACCCCCAAATCCGCAGGGACGGCGTTACCGGTCTTGCCTATTCGGTGGTTTCCCTGCCCCTCCGCAGCCCCGCTCCCGGCCCGCTGAAGGGGCCGCCGGGCAGCCTCAGTTTCTCCTTCAGGGGACCGCCGGGGGAAACAGTCACCGTGGCGGGCACTTTTAACGGCTGGGATCCCTTTATGTATGAACTGGCTGAAGGGCCGGCCGGCGTTTACACTTTTAACCTGTCCCTGCCGCCGGGTACTTATCAGTACGCGTTTTTTCACCGCGGGGAACGCTTCCCCGATCCGTATAATTCGCGGCGTATTTACGCGAAAGACGGCAGGGCCGTGTCGGAGATTGAACTCCGCTAAACTGCTA
>JAISYA010000167.1 GCA_031270205.1 Treponema sp. | reverse complement strand
TTGGTTCCGCATACGGAACAGGCTTAGTTCCGGGTACGGAACAGGTATTGGTTCCGCATACGGAACAGGTATTAGTTCCGGGTACGGAACAGGCTTGGTTCCGCTCCCAAAGCTATGCCGGGAACGGCGGCGTACCGTTGGGACGGGATCTATGTATTTATTCGCCGGAGAGGAAAATGAAAGCAGCGGTGTATCTTGATACAGACAAAATGGAAATACAGGAGGTCCCCACGCCGAAGCCGGACGCGGACGGCGTTCTGGTAAAGGTACGTTCCTGCGCGGTATGCGGGTCCGACATACGGATATTCCATCACGGAAATTCGCGGGTAAATCCCCCGCAGATTTTGGGGCATGAGTCTTCCGGCGAGGTTGTGGAAGCGGGAGCCAATGTTACTCGCTTTAAGAAGGGCGACCGCGTTGCCCTCGGCGCGGACGTTCCCTGCGGGGAATGTAGTTTTTGCGAGGCGGGCATCGGCAACAACTGTCAGATCAACTACGCTATGGGCTATCAATTTGCCGGAAGCTTTGCCGAGTATGTGCTGCTCAACAAAATCGTGGTCAACTACGGCCCGGTGCATCATATTCCGGAGGGCCTGAGCTACGATGAGGCGGCTCTCGCGGAACCGTTGGCCTGCGTCCTCAACGCCGTGGAATTGACCAACATACGCCTGGGCGACACAGTGGTAATCGTGGGCGCGGGTCCCATCGGCTGCATGATCATCCCCATCGCGTATATGTCAGGCGCGTCCAAAGTGATAGTCGTGCAGCGTTCCCGCCCGCGCCTGGAAAACGCCCGCACGTTCGGCGCGGATACCTGCATCTGCGCTTCCGAGGAAGATCCCATACAGCGGGTGCTGGAAGAAACGGGCGGTCTTGGGGCCGACGTCATCTTTACGGCAAACTCCAGCCCGCAGTCCCATGCCGACGCCCTGAAAATGGCGAAAAACCGCGCCCGCATCAACCTGTTCGGCGGCCTCCCCGCGGACAGCAGCGTACGCATGGAGACAAACATCATCCACTACAAGGAGTTATGCGTGATAGGCGCCCACGGCTCCCTTCCCCGGCACCACCGGCAGGCCCTGGGCCTTATCGCGGCGGGCCGCCCGGACATTAAGCGCTTCATCTCCCATCATTTTGCGCTTGACGATATACAAGCGGCTTTTGAAACCGCCGAAGGGCATACGGGCATGCGGGTGATTGTCCGCCCCTGGGGCGTATAATGGGAAAAGTACAGCTTGCCCCTTCAATGATGTGCGCGGATATTTTCAAACTGGGGGAGACGATCCGTCTTTTTGAGAAACTCGCGGTCCCGTATCTCCATATTGATGTAATGGACGGTTCGTTTGTCCCCAACATCATGCTGGGGACGGAGGCGCTTAGGCAGATACGGCAGTTTTCTGCCATACCGATGGACATCCACCTGATGATAGAGGAACCGGGGGAAAAGCTGGAATGGTTTTCGCCGGGGAAAGGGGACTATGTTTCTGTCCACGCGGAAACGACCCGGCATTTACAGCGGGTTCTCGCCAGGATACGTTCCCTGGGGGCCAGGCCGATGGCGGCCGTCAATCCCGCGACTCCGCTCTCGGCAATCGAAGAAGTTTTTCCTGATGTGGACGGCGTCCTTGTTATGACGGTGAACCCCGGTTACTCAGGCCAGCGGCTTGTACCGCAGGTTCTGGAAAAAATACGCCGCCTCAGACAGACCCTTGATGAGCGGGGCTTTGAGCATGTCGAGATTGAAGTCGACGGCAACGTAACGATGGAAAACGCCGTAAACATGCGGAAAGCCGGGGCGGATATATTTGTCGCCGGCACTTCCCTCATTTTCCGTCCCGGGGATATGGAAGAACATATCCTCGGCTTTAACCGGGATATGGGGAAAATCTAAAACCGGAAAATCCCTTTAACCCACACGGCGCTGAGGTCCTGGTAGGCCGCGTAGCTTCCGCGCTTGTCGATGCCGCCGGTGAAAAAATCGGTTCCCAGGGAAATGTTCAGCTCGTCGGTGAGGGCGTAGGCGGCGGAGACGCTGCCCGCGGTATCGAAATCGGAGAGGTCCAGGTAACACCAGGCCGAAAGGTTGAGGGTTTCGCGAAAAAGCCCGCGGGCTATCCGCAGGGTAAGGGCGTTTTTCCGCCAGGGGCGTTCGGTCTCCCCGCGCGCGCCGGGAAGCAGGTCCTCGTAATACTGTAGCGAAAGGGTCCAGCCCGCGGGATTATAGTCAATGCCGGCGAGGGCCTGGAGCCGGTGCTTTTCTATTGGCTGGTCCTTTTTCCCGGCGAGCAGGGCCGCCGCCGTATGCGCGGACGTCCGGTCATAGCGCCCGCCGCCGGTCCAGGCCGCTTCCAGCCGCAGGAGGATCGCGCCCAAAGGAATGCTCGCGTCCGCCCCGGCGGTAATGGTCCTGCCGTATTCCGGCGTAACTTGTACCCCCGCCTGTGTCAGCGCTTTGCCTGTGTAGGGAATATCGTTCCAGCCGTAAAACGCGGCGAGGGAAAAATCCAGCGCCGGGGTATAAGCGGAAAGGCGAAGGCCGTATTCCCCGTCGGCGGCGCCGCGGGGAAGGACGGCGGCCGCTGTCCAGACCGGCAGGCTGATCCCGCCCGCGTTAACCGTTGCGGGATAAAAAATTCCGTACAGGGGATTTTGGGGATCTTCAGGCAGGCGGGCGGGGGTAAAGAGGGGAAGCCATACCGCCTCTACCGCGAGGGCCGGAAACGAATACCGCAGCCGGAAGCCGTCCACGGCGAGACGGCTTCCGGCAAAGTCAAGGCCCGCGTATGCGCTAAGATTCTGGGGACAGACCACGTCGCTAAGGATAAGGCCGTCGGCCGCGCCCCAGGATAAAAGCTGCCTCCCCAGACGGATGCTGAAGCCGGCGGCGCTCCAGCCGGCCCAGGCTTCCCCCAGGGAAAAGCCCGAACGGTCGGGGCTGACGCCGTTGTATTCCGCCGCGAATGAAACGAAGGCCGCCGCTTCCCCGGCAAAAACGTTTATTTCCCCGGTAAAGACGCTGCGGGAATCGGTCAGCCCCCGATCCTTTGAGAAGGGAAAGGCGTGGACCGTTTCAATCGATCCGTGCGGTTCAATCCCGGCCTGGGCGGCCAGCGGCAGGACAACGCAGAGCAGCAAGCCCCCCGCGGGGAGCCGCTTCCTCACCGCGCGCTCCCCCGTTCCAAATTCGTAACGGCAAAGAGACTGTCGTCCAGGGGGAGGTTGTATCTGATATCCGACATTTCGATCAGCGTGGAATGGTTGTTCTGCACATTGGTCATTTCCATTTTCCCGGCGGTCCAGATACCGTCGATTTGCCGGATACCGGTTACGCGCAATTCTTTGAGGAGCCGGTTCTGGCGGTCGTAATAATCAATCGCGCCTACCACGTATGAATCTTTACGGACATGAATAAGCCGCCTGCCGTAGGGGTCTTTGCCGTCTTTCGCGCGGGCTTCCACCAGCCAGCAGGGCGCGCCGTCAATCGACGCTTCCCCCTGAAGGGTAAAGGCGTCCCTGGCGAGGCTGCGGCTCCCCATGTCCTCGTAGGTAAAATCGGTCCCCATAAAGTCGTCGTTTTTTCCCGAACCGGTAATGCGTCTGACCCTTTTCAGGGCGGGGAGGTACAGCCAGATATCATCGTCCTTTGATTCGTCGTCGTAGGAAAAAGACAGATAACCCGTACCGGCCACGTCTCGGGGGTTTTTGAAAACCATCAATACTTTTTCGTTGTCTCCATAATCCTTGAAATAATATGAAACCTCCCGGACACGCGGAGCGCCCCGGCCGCTGTTGATGGTCATGCCCAGGTTGTATTGCGCCGTATCGCCTGTATAACGGTCGTCGGCCTGTTTCATAATGTCGTAGCCGCTTTGCGTCTGGGCAAAAATCCGGCCCGTTGTCAGCGGGAAAACCGCCACGGTAAAAACAATGAAACAAAATTTCATTTTCATAAAACTTTCTCCTTTAGGGCTTTTCAAAACCCAGAGGTTTCAGCAAAAATATGAGGAGCGGGGTAAGGGTATAATCGGCGAGCAGCGCCGCCGTCATGCCGATGATGGCAAGTATCCCCACGTGGAAAAGCATGGCCACGGGACTAAACGAATACACCGCGAACATGGCGCACAGTATGACCGTGGTCGTTCCCAGGGTTTTGCCGATCATCCCGAATGAATTCAAAACCGCCTTCCGGTAGGAGCCGGTGTTTTCCAGTTCCAGCCGCATGCGGCTGATAAAGTGAATCGTGTCGTCCACGGCTATCCCCAAAAGCATGGGCATGATGGTCATGGTGAGCATATCAAGCGGTATTTTCGCGTAACCCATGATTCCCCCGATGATAAGGACCGGTGCGAGATTCGGGATCATGCCGATAAGGGCCACACGGAAACTGCTGAAAACCAGGGCGAGCAGTATAAAGATGATAAGGAAAGAACCGGCAAACGATTTTAATTCCCCGTATACGATTTTATTGTTCATCTCGACAAAGCTGGCGATAATCCCCACTACGGCGACATTTGCCCCCGGAAAGCGGGTCCGCGCGGCCGTTTCGGCGTCCTTTACGGTTTTCGCGATCCGGTTGCCGTCATAGCCGGAAAGTTCCACCTGCAGTACGCTGGTGGAAAAATCTTCGGTTATCCGGTTAAAGAGATCATCGCCTCCTGAAATTTCATAGAGAAACAGAATCTGCGCCAAAAGATCGGGATCTCCGGGGATTGTGTAAAAAGCGGGATCGTCGCCGTTAAGGGTGCGGTACGTCTCTTTGACAATTTCGGTTACCGAAGACACCCGCGGCTTGCCTCCCGAAACTTTGGTAAAGTCAAGCGCCCCCAGGTCTTCACGGAGCAGGTCCAGATTCCGCATCTGTTCCGGATCCTTAAAAGAGCCGGATTCATCAAATCCAATCATCACCGTGTAGTTGTAAAGGGAGCCTATTTTCGCCTTGAGCATTTCGCCGAGACGGGCGATGTAGGGGATCTTTTCCCCCATAAAAGAAAAATAATCCATATTTACCGTCATTTTGAACAAACCGGGAATAAAGGCGGCGATAATAATAAAAGCGATTATAATAACGGGGCGGCGTTTTTTTATCAGCGCTTCCCCCGTCTCGTAAAACTTCCGGTCTATAACGGTTCCCCCCTTGTCCGCGGACATGGCGGGATTTTCCGCCGCGGCTTTTTTGTCTGTGCCGAAACTGAAAAGGGCCGGCACGAGCAGCGCCACGTAGAGGTAAACCGCGAAAACCGTCAGGGCGCTTGTAACGCCCAGCCAGCGCATGGCCCCGATGCCGGTAAAAAGAAAAGTAAGCAGCGAGGCGATGGTAGTAAGCACGGTAAAAAAAATCGGCCAGCCTGTTTCACCCACCGCGGTGACAAGGGCCTCTTTTCGTTTTCCCAATCGGCGGAACTGAAACTTGAAGGCGTTCACCAGATGTATCGCGTAACCGATAGACAGGGCCATGGCAAGCAGTACCGGCAGGGTCATCATGTTGGAATCCGCAGGTATTCCCAGGCGGGCCATGTAACCGAAGACCGAGCCGATGCCCCCGACGGTGGTCAGCATTGGAATCAGTACTCCCCGCAGCGAACGGGTAAAGATGATGAGGCAGAGGATCACCACAATAAAGCCCCCGATGATCCGTTTTTGCGTTTCAGCCATAACCGTCAGCATTTCCTCGTATTCGGTATAGGCTATCCCCGAAGGCTTCAGCGTGTATTTGGGATTTTCCCACTTGGGATCGGTGATGATGTCCATGGCGGCCCGTCCCACGGCGTACATTTCCACGGACTCGTTTTCCCCCTCGTAGTTATTGAGGCTGAGGGACAGCCATGTTTCCCGGCAGTCGTCACTGACCAGCATGTTAACCAGCGAATCGCGGGACATGATGTAGGCTCGTTTTTCCTCAAGCAGCAACCCCGCTTCGGGGATGCCGTCCTCAAAGGGGCTGCTTACTTCAATGCCTTCCTCCGAGCCTGATACGACAGACATGTCGGTGAGGGAACGCAGTTCCTTCGCGTAGGGGACTTTTTCCAGCAGTTCCGCTCCCAGGTCCCGAATTGCCGTCAGCACTTCGGGATCAAACACGTCTTCCGCCTCAACCAGTACCAGTACCGAATCTTCGTTGCCGAACAGGGCCTCAAAGCGGTCGGTGTTGATTTGAATGGCGTCGTATTCGTCAAACCAGTCTTCCATATTGTCGCCGGTAGTCAGTTTGGGCAGCCCCGTCATACCGGCGACGGTGAGGGCCGCCAGGACGATGATAAAAACCCAGCGATACCGAATCTGAAAAGCCCCGAATCGGGCAAAATGCCGGTTAATGGTACCAAGCTTCATAAGCGGCTCCCCAATTAAAAAGAATAATGTTGAGCCTGTCCCAACCGTGCGCTAACGTTCACGGCATAGCCGGGGGCGCGGTTTTGGGACAGGCCTGAGCCAAAGGCTCTCGCGGTTTTCAGGCTTTCAGCCCCGCGAGACCGCGAATTACAGGGCTGCGTTACCAAAACTGAAGTTTTGGCAACGCAATCAGTGTTATTCTCTTAATACATTGTAAGCCTATTATAACTTATTTGTCAAGAGAATCGAGCCTGTTTGTCGCGCCTGTTCCGGGGCAACGGCGTTTACTTTCAATCGTTGAAAACAACCATATTTTGGGAATTGTACCACGGACACCCGGAACCAAAGGTTCCCTGGACCATCACGGACAAAACGAAGATTTCAAAGCAGCTCTTGCCCCTCGGAGGCTCATTTATGTAAGCAAGCCGGGTACCTTGATTGAGTTAAGCAGCCGGTTCAGGGCCAGGAGGGGATCTTCCCAGCGTTCCACGCGGAAGCGGAGTTCGTACTCCTTGTCGGAAACTACGCGTATTGTTTTGCCGATGCAGTCGGGCAGTTCTCTGGAGCCGAGATCGGGGAAATATGCGGGTTTGCGGGGAATAAAAGTGCAGCTATTGCCGTCCCTGCGGACTTCGCCGATGGCCGCCGGTACGGGTACAAGGAAGATAAGGAAATCCGATTTTCCGCCGCCGACGGTAAAACTGTAGCCGGACTTGAGGGCGTGGATATTCCGCCTGCCGATGAACGTGTTTTGATCTTCCACAAACAGGTTCAAGAGAACCGGGCCGCTTGGGAATTCCGCCGGCATGGCGGACAGGGGCCGGTGGTCCGCGTAGGGGGTGGTCCGCTGTTTCGGCCGGCTGGCGGCGAAACTTGCCAGGTCCCTGCTGTGATCCTTGAAGGGCGGCAGGTTCTCCTCCGGAAGCGGGACGGGGGCCTGGCGGGGCGGCGGGGCGGCGGCCATTGCCATTGCCCGGTTGGGGCTTCCCTGAAGCCGCCGGGTAACCAAAAATATGACGAGGCCCGCGGCAAGCAGGCCGAGAACGGCGATACCGATAAGCAGGGGCAGGGGAAGCCCGTCTCCGAAAAGGCGGGACCCGGCGCCGGCAGGCGGCGTTTGAACAGGCGGGGCATCCGGCGGGGGAGCGGGAACCGCCGCCGGGGGAACTTCGACCGGCGCGTCATCTAGAACACCTGCCGGCGGAACCGTCTCGGCGGCGGGGGAGGGGAGTTCCTGAACCGGCGGCGGCGAGTCCGGCGTCCGGGCTGCCGGCCTGTCCGTGGCCGGCGGCGTACTGGGTGCCGGCGGCGGTACACTTGGCGTGGAACTTGCGGGCCTGTCCGGCGCTTGCGCCGGCTGTGCCGGCGGCGCGCCGGGAGCTTGCGCCGGCTGGGTTGCCTGTGCCTGTGCCTGCGGCATGTCCGGCGTCTGGGCTGCCGGCCGGTCCGCGGCCGGCGGCGTACTGGGCGCCGGCCGCGGTACACTTGGCGTGGGACTTGCCGGTCTGTCCGGCGCCCGCGCCGGTTGCGCGGGAGCGGCCTGGGGCAGGGGCGTCCGTTCGGAACCGGGCAGATTTGCCAGGGGCTTTCCCGGGTTGATCCGCGTATAGTAAAGGTCTATCCCTTTGCCGCCCAGACGGGTCTTGGTCTCATTGATAAGGCCGGTCAGGCCCGCCTCGTCATAAGACCGGGAAGCGCTTCCCGGCGGCGGCGCGCTGTCCCCGTCTGAAACAAGGACAATTTTCTTCGGCCGGGAGGGGAGCGAAGCGGCGTAGCTTTCGGCAAAACTCAGGGCCGCCGGAATGTCCGACCAGGGGTCCAGCGGGTACTGTAAAAACATCCGCCCGATAATGGTTTCCAGTTCGCCCCTGCCTTCAAAACGGCGGGCAAAATCGACCCGGGGCTTGTCCGAAAAAGGTATCAGATGGAAGGTATCGCCGGCACGGAGGAATTCCTTGAGAAAAGCGCCCGATATGTAGTTCTGCACATCCTCGTAAGAATCGCTCATGCTTGCTGAGGTATCAAGGAGCAGTATAAGGTCAATGGGACCGGCATTCTGTCCGTACACCAAAAACGCGCCGAGTACCAGTATAAGGGCGATAATGTCTTTTTTCATAAACACCCTCCTTGCGGCCGGTTATACATTCGCCGCCGTTATCTGTTCCGCCACATAAGAGACCGTCTCGTTGTTGATCGTAAAATCAAACCGTTCTCCCACCGTCCGGTTAAGTATAGCGCCTCCGAAGGGGGAAAGATAGGAAATAATATCGTTATCCGGATCGGATTCCCAGGGGCCCAAAATCGTGTACTCCTCTTTCCTGTCCCTGGTTACGTTGTGTAACACTACCCTGGTACCGAAAGAGACCTTCGAGGTGTTAATCGAATTGGGATCAAAAATCTGGGACCGCTCAATTTCGTCCTTGAGTTTTGCCACCGTGGAATTGAGAATTTCCTGTTTTTCCTTCGCGGCCTTGTACTCGGCGTTTTCCCTGAGGTCCCCAAGGGAAAGGGCAAAGGCAATTTCCCTGGAATTGGCGGGGACTTCCTCGTCCATGATGTGGGCAAGCTGCCGCTGTTTTTCCTCGTACTTGGCCGAGGTAACGATAAGGCCGCGGGAAACTTTCTTTTCCACTTCGCCGCCGAAGAATTTGAACTCAGGATGCTTGTCCTGGATTCTGCCCCGCAGATTAAGCTTGTCCTGGGGATCAAGGTCCTTCACGTCGTTAAGGAAGGTGTAGATACGGATGATAGTGTCCTCGTCGGCCTCATCGATAAAGGAATACAGGCTGCCTTCCTTGAACAGGATCGTATACACGAGTTTGTTTATCTTTCGGTTGTCGGTGGTGTCGCGGTGGTTTTCTATTTCCCGGTACGTCAGGTCAAGGATGTTAATCAGGGTGAAAAGCCGCTTTTCCAGGGAAATATTGGCCGCCTTGAACCAGTCCGTATTGGCGCCGTTTTTTAAGAGCCACACTACCGCTTCCCGGCAATCCCTGAAATTCTCAAAACAGTCGATGGTCATTGCGGTGAGCTTTTCCCCATACCCCTCTTTTTCCAGCTGGGTGATGATCGAAGGGGTAAGGGCGTGGGGGAAGAGTTTTACATAAATAAGCTCCCAGTCAGGAACAAAGAGCCGCACATTCCGCAGAAATTCTTCCCTGAGCTTATTGTCCTTGAGGTTTTTGAAAAGGGAGGGGACATCCTCAATTTCGTCAAATAGTTCAGCGAAGTTAAGGGAAAGTCCGGTTCCCAGATGGGGGTATTTCCCGACGAGTTCTTTTATCAAAAGGCAGGAAGCCACCGCCTCGTCGCTCCCCTTGTTTGAGGAGCGGAGAAAGGCGGAAAAATAGGCCAGCATCTCGGCAAAAAACTCGGAATCCGGTTCAACGTCTTTTTGGTTCATAAAGTTACGGAGGGTTACGGCCCGGTCAAAGAAATTTCGTTCCGCCTTGAATTCATGGTAGAGTTTTTCCGCCATGCTGATCGGCCTGTCCCGCACGGTAAAGAGATCGATGTTGTCGGGGTTAATGCCGAAGCCCGGATCCGACTTGAGAATATCCCGTGCCTTGCCGCTCCAGGAGGACCACTCACCCGGGGAAAGCACCCCCGGGGAAAGCTCCGCCTTTATCCGCTTGAGATCGCAGGAGTTGCCGAAGCTCTTAATCACGGTTCTCAACGCCCATGCGTGGTCGTTTTTTACCTTATCGTGGAGTTCTTCTTTTTTCTTCGTTGCTTTCAGCACCCAGATGTGGTTTTTGGCCAGGGTTTGCAGCGCGCCTACGGCCATTTTAAGGGACATGGAATGCCCCCGCTTCTTGGCAAAGTCAATGAAAATTTCGTCGCCCTCAATGCCGGCGATACGGCCCACCCCCCAGGTGCGGTGGTGCACGAAATTGCCCTTGTCAAAGGCGATGTGCTTTTCAAAATCGGTGATCGCTTCGTGGACATTGCGGTAGTTCTGGGACAGGTTGGAAATGCGGATGTATTCCTCAAGGTGGCTGTGGCCGGCGTATTTTTTCCGGTAGCACTCGACAATTTCCTTCCGGGCATGCATGTCCCTTTCGTCGTACTGCAAAACTATTTTGAGGATGCCGATGGCCGTGTCGATGTCGGTTTCCTTGCAGACGGCGTACACGTCGTTGAGCAGAATCACCGCCTTGTCTTCGCTGATGTTCTTGGCGATTTTTTTCTGCACATGGAGGAAAAAGTCAATGTCCTCAGGGCAGAGGACCAGGAGCTTTTCCCAAATTTCCCGCACATTGGTAAAGGCCTGTTTGTTGACGTAGCGGTGCAGGGCTTTCTTGTAATAGTCCATGGCGGTTTCACCGTCGCCCTGTTTTTCGTAGTGTTCCGCAAGCGCCCTGGCAAGGTCGGCCTCTTCATAATCAACCTTGATGAGCCGTTCCCAGATGCCGTACAGGGCCTCTTCCTCGTTGTCATTTTTGTAACAATCGATCAGGGTGCGCAGGGCGAATTTGGATTCCCCGTAATCGAGAATACGCTCGCAGAGGTATTTGACAATGCCCCACTTGTGGTTATCCACGAAAATCGTCACAAGGCTTACCATGGCTGAGTCGTCGATGATCTGCCGGGAAAGGGCTACCGTGCCTGAAAGGTACAGGGCGATAATGCTGTTCTTCGTATGGGTCAGGTGCTCGTCGCAGTTTTTCTTGAGATCGTCAACAACCCGTCCGTCCCTTGCCTCTTTCAGTAAACCGTCAAGTTCCTTGAACTGGTTGGTTGAATAATTGTTGAGGGTGGCCCTGGTCCACTTTTCCTCGTTCAGCATTTCCTGCACTTTCTTCAATAGCGCTTCAGACATCAATTAACTCCTTAAGGCCCTCAAGCCGGCCCCGCTTCGGAACCGCTTCAGCATACTCACCCATTATCTCATATACCGTTCATAGATTTCAGGATCGGTAATCTTTATTTTCAGCAAGACTTCCTCAATCAGCGCCGGGTCTTCCCGGGTGTTTTCATAGTGATCGACGAGCCAGAAGTACCGGTTAAGCAAACGGGGCTTGGTAAGCGAATCCCGTCCGGGGTTGTTCCGGCGCTCCGTTTCCAGGGAAAAGATCGACTGTTTCAGCCTGCCGATCTCAACCTGTTTGAGTTCCCGTTTTATCGAGAACAGCCCCCACAGGCGGCCCCACACCGGTATCCACTCGGAAAGCTCAGGCCCGCGGTAACCGCGCTCGGAAGCGAGCCGGTCCCGCAGCCGCAGGATAAGCCCCGATTCCATGGAACGCAGGTCGATCTTCACCGGGTCCAGAAAAAAAGCCTCCCGAAACAGGGCTTTGGCGGCGCGCTCCTCTCCCAGGAGGGCGTTTACGTCGGCCAGTTCCGCCAGCGTTTCACTGTCCTCCCGCCTGAACCGGATCGCCTGTTCCAGGTATTTCAGGGCCTCAATGTAATTGCCCACCCCCTTGTAACAGCGGCCCACCAGGAGCAGCAGCCCCGGATCATGCTGGTTCATCCGGTCTCCCAGGAGGTCTTCAAAACAGCGCAGGGCGCTGGAAAACACGTAACGCTGCACCGCGTACTGGCAGTCGTCCCAGGCCCCTCCGTCAAAACGGTCCAGAAAAACGTAGTACTGCTTCAGCTGGGAAAGAATAAACCCGCCCTTTTCATACGGATTTTGAAACTCCCCAAGCCGTTTGGTATGTTCAAGCCACCAATTAACGCACTTGAGCGCGTACTTGACCTCTTCGTTGTCAAAATCGGCCGCAAGCGCCCCCTCCAGCAGTTCCGCCGCTCCGGCGGCGTCCGAGGCTTTCAGTTTGTCATAGGCCTTCTGAATAAGCCCCGTTACCGGCTGTTCCGTATCCATCTTGCTATAGTAGTGTACCATGGTAAACCGCGATCTGGCAATAGCGCGTTTATGACGGTGTCTGCCGGGGGGAGACCGGGGGCATTGGCGACGCATGAGCCTGCCGGAGGGCCGATAACGGGTATGCTCCACGGCTGCCGCTCACCTTTTCCGCTACAATGTACCATTGGTACCATTGAGGCGGTTCCGCACAGAGAACTCGGCCTGTTCCGTACCCGGAACTAATACCTGTTCCGTACCCGGAACTAAGCCTGTTCCGTCTGCGGAACCAAGCCGGTTCCGTATGCGGAACCAAGCCTGTTCCGTATGCGGAACTAAAACCTGTTCCGTATGCGGAACTAAGCCTGTTCCGTATGCGGAACCAAGCCTGTTGAGGGTCCTCAACTAATGCCTGAGCGGCCACCGATCCGGCTAAAGCCGTCGCGCGGTCTATGGCTACAGGGGCGGTCACGGGGCCTACGCCATGCCGCATTGCTCAGCTACACGGCTTCGCCGTGCGGTTACTGGGCGGGGTCCTCAACTAAGCCTGTT
>JAISYA010000166.1 GCA_031270205.1 Treponema sp. | reverse complement strand
CTGTTAATCGCCGCTATTTTACCCGTTCCCGAATAGCGATGTTTACCTCGATTTTTCCGTGAATGCCCAATTCTATAGGAACGATGAGAGCTTCCACTTCGCCAAGGTTCGTTGAAACTTCCATGTTTTCGCCGGTAAAAAGGGCTGGCGGGGTCAGGTCGAATTTAAAGCCCAGATCGTGAAGCTTGGTAACCGCCTGGGCGGTAATGATATTGGCAAGCTCCTGGATGGTAGCCTTGGCCATTTCATCAAAGACGGTGAATTTTTCACCGCCGTTCATGACTCCCGCCACGTCAAGCGCTGTTTCCTTGGACATATCGAGCAGAACCCGCCCTTCCACGTCTCCGGCCAGGCCGACCATCGCGGCAACGCCCATGATGGTCTTGGTGGTAGATTTCAGGGAAATCTGCCCCTGCTTAACCTCGGCGTCCTTTACCTCCTTAAACAGGTCTTTCAAAACGCTAAAAGCAGACACGGTAAAAGGGTTTATATAGTCGACTCTCATACTACACTCCTTCTCATTTATGCATTGTGTAAAAATGCTGAAACCGGGCCGACGGACACTGAATGCCAGCCTTCACCGGATATCTCCTCATTTTGCCCCAGAATCGCCAAACCCCGGTTTTTCAGCTTCTCCCCGAAACCGGTGATCAGCTTGTTTTGATCCTCTTCCAAAAGAAACGAAAGAACATCCCGAACAAGGATTATGTCCAAATCCGGCAGGGGATTATCGTTCAGTATATCATGATACTCGAAAACAATTGAATCCTTGATAGCCTGATTGAAAGAATATCCGTTCTTTCCTTTAGACATGAAGCTCCGGTAATATCCGGGGACCTCGTCAATGTCAAAAACCATATTCGGCGCTTCGCTTATGGCCATGATGTCATTGTCATTGGCCCATATCTTGATATGCCCGTCGGGATATCTGCGCTTTAGTATACAGGCAAATGAAAAAGTTTCATAGCCCTTGCCGCAGCCTATATTCCAGACCTGAATATTATTGGAAGGAAGATCCGGCAAAGCGTTCTTTACCGCGGCGGCATAGTTGTCGTCCCAGAAAACCCCGGTGCAGGGTGAATGGAAAGAACCGAGAAATTCTTCGGCGTCGGAAGCGCCTTTGAGCTGAAGGTCCTCTCCTGAGCGGCCTATGCTCCACTCGGCAAAACGCCGGCGCAGCCACGCCTCGTTGACCGGCGTTATGTTAAAGCGCCTGAGCGCGGAGAGGCTTTCCTTGATAAAGCCGACGGCGGTATCCTCGGCGGCCTGCTGCTGTTCCTGGCTCTGTTCTTCCGGAGACGGGGGAGGCGGCACGTAGAAGCCGCCGGCGTCTCCCGCCATCGTCTGAGCCTTGCTTTTGTCTTCCTTGTTCTGGGCAAAAATCCGCACCACGTCGAGAATGATGTACAGGTCCCCCTGCTTCTCCACAACGCCGCTGATATATTTGATATTGATGTCCCCGAAGATCGGGTGCGGCGGCTGAATCGTTTCCTGGTTAAGCCCCACCACTTTGTCGATCCGGTCAACGATGGTTCCGTAAACCTGATCGTTGATATGGAGGATCAGCATATTCTCCTGACCGTCCTCTTTTTTTTCCTGGGGCAGGTGGAAGAATGTCCTAAAGTCGATGATGGGGATAATGTCGCCCCGGAGGTTATACACGCCTTTCACAAAAGAGGCGGCGTTGGGTACATAGGTAAACTTATCGGCCTTGGCGATTTCCTTGACGTTCATAATGTCCACGCCGTAGTCTTTCCCCGCCAGAGAGAAAGTAACCATTTTGAAATCGACGGTATCGGCCCGTTCTTTCTGTTCCTGTAATTCGGCGTTTACCTGGACCAGATCTTTTACTACTGCTGCCATGTGTTCCTACCGTGTTGAAGCTTCGCGGATTCGGCGCTGCTCCATCTCCTTTTTAAGTCCCAATTCCAGAAGTTGGCTGACATCAATAATGAGGGAAACCGAACCATCCCCCAGTATGGAAGCCCCGGCGATACCCGGGGAATTGGTAAACTGATCCCGCAGAGGCTTGATCACCACGTCTTCCTCACCGATCAGGCTGTCCACCATGAAGCCCATTTTCTTTTCGGCTGTACCCACGATGACAATAAAGTGATAATCCGTCTGCTCCTCGGTTTTGATGCCGAAGAGCCGGTTGAGCCTGAGCAGGGAGATGACGTCGTTACGGATATTGAAGACCTCGTAGTTGTCGATCATCTGAATCTCGTCGGGCTTGATCCGCAGACTCTCGATAACCGAAGTGATGGGGATGGAGTAAATCTCCTGGCCCACCCGCACCAGAAGGCCCTGAATAATCGCCAGGGTAAGAGGCAGCTTGATGATAAACTTGGTGCCTTTGCCGTGTTCAGAGCTGACGTTTACGGTACCGTTGAGCTTGTCGATCTGGCGGCGTACCACGTCAAGGCCCACTCCGCGGCCTGAAATACTGGTAATTTGCCTGGCGGTGGAAAAGCCCGGCTCAAAAATAAGGCCGAAGGCCTCCACATCGGTGAGTATCTTGTTGGGGCTGATGAGTCCCCGCTCCACGGCTTTCGCCTTGACCGCGTTAACGTCTATGCCCTTGCCGTCGTCGGAGATCTCAATGACGATCATGTTGCCTTCGTTGGTGGCCTTGAGGAGTACCATGCCTTCTTCGGGCTTGCCCGCCGCCTTGCGCTCTTCCCTGGATTCAATGCCGTGGTCGATAGAGTTCCGCACCGAGTGCATGATCGGATCAAGGAGGTCCTCGATAACCGACTTGTCAAGTTCCGTTTCCTCGCCTTCGATGACCAGGTTGATCTTTTTGTCGAGGGACTTGGAGAGGTCCCGCACCAGGCGGGGGAAGCGGCTGAATATCTGGCTGATGGGCACCATACGAATGCGCATAACGCCTTCCTGAAGCTCGCCGGTGATCCGGCCCAGGTTCTGGGAGGTGGAGCGGAACTTACCCATGTTGTTTTTGAAGGACGCCTCGAACCCGTCAAAGAGGGAAAAAATATCCCCGTAGGATTCGTTGATCTCCTTGCGCACGTCCTTGACGGATTTGCCGCCCTGGATGCCTTCAAGGTAATCGGGCAGGCTGTCAAACAGGCTCTTTATTTTTTCCCGGTACTGGGTCTCAATATCGTGTAACAGGACAACCATATCGTTGAACTGAAGGCTGATCTGGTTGAAAGTCGCCTTGGTGATAACCGTTTCGGAGACCAGGTTAAGCAGGTCGTCGATCCGTTTGGAGTCCACGCGGAGAATGGAACCCGCTTCCTTGCCCGCTTTTTTGGCGTCTTCCGCAGCGGCCGCTTTGGAAGCCTCCGGCGCCGCAACGGGCGCGGCTTTGGGCGGCGGGACGGGCGCGGCGGGCGCTGCTGCCGGGGCCGCCGCTTTAGGCGCGGGAACCAGAGCGGCAATATCGGTAACAACCGCGTCAAGACTCACATCGGGAAGAATAACCGATTTCTTTATATCCTCAGGCTTTTTCCGGGAAGCGATGTAATAATCAACAGAAGGGAAAAAATTGTCCTCGTAAAGCTGCTCAAAGTCAGGCGATGTTTTGAGTATCGTGCTGTCGTCCTTGAGGACCGCGTAGACCTGAATACCGCCCACGGTATTCATCAGACTGTTTTCATCGAACTTGACCGAAACCCGGTAGATCGGCATACCGCCCTCAACGGCTTCCTTAAGCTCGGTGATTTCCTCTTCGGTAAGAGCGCCGGAACCGGCGGCCGGTTTTGCGGCGGGCGGGGGAGACGCCGGAGCAGGGGCCGCGGCAGGTTTGACAGGCGTTTTTGCCGCTCCCTTTTTGCGGGCGGAACCTTCGGGCAGCAGGGCCGAAAGGCGGCCCTCAATCCGGGAGGTATCCTCCTGATAGACCGCGCCGTTCATCCGCTGTTCCAGCATTGCTTTGATCACGTCAATGGCGGAGAGCAGGGTGTCTACCACGTCCTCGTTGACTGCCAGTTGATCCGAGCGGATAGCGTCCAGCACATCCTCTACGAGGTGGGTAAAATGGGACAATTCCATCATTTCAACGGTAGCGGAACCGCCTTTCAGGGTATGCGCCGCCCGGAAAATCTCGTCCACCGCGTCTTTATTGGCGCCCTCGTTCTCAAGGACCAGTATATTCTGTTCCAGCGTATCCGCCTGCATCTGCGCTTCGCTGAAAAAGTCCTTGAGTAATTCCTCGTTATTGGGATCAAGATAATCACTCATTCCATGAGTATCATAGGAAAAGCCATTAGAGTCAAGTAGTGATAAAAACCGCTTCTCCCCTGGGAACATGTACCGATTTCAGGGTCAGTTTTACGGGGTCGTTGGGGGCGGGATCGGACCGGAGGGGAACCTGGGTTTCCAGGGCCAGGGCGGGAATCATCAAAACCCAGCGGTTTCCCTTTTTTTCCAGGGCGACGGCGTCCCAGACGCTGTCTTTTTTGTCCGAAAGGTAGACCATTGTCCAGTGCGCGCGGGAAGCCCGTTCCGCCTGCATAACCGCGGCGGCGGCGGCTTCGGCGGCGGCGAGCCGGACGGCGAGTTCCTCCGCGGAAAGCGGCTCGGCTCCCCGGAGCAGGGCGCGGATCTGTATATGGGCAAGAAGGTCCGTGTAGCGGCGGAGGGGGCTTGTAACCTGGGCGTAGGCCCCAAGGCCCAGACCCCAGTGGCGGCCGGGCCGGGCGGAAAGGGTCCGGGGCCGCATACAGCGGCGAAGCTGGTAGGAACCGGCCATTCCGGAGAGGATCTCCCCCGGCAAATCCCCCGTTTCCTGGGCCACATAGGGGAAAGGAATGGGCCGCGCCGCGCCGCCTGCGCCTTCCCCGCGCCGCATACCGCCGGCCCATAGGGCGGCCCCTTCCCCGGCGAGCAGCATACATTCCCTTACCATATCCGCCGAGCGGTAAGGCACAATGGGTTCGATACTCACCCGCCCGTTGTCCAGGCTGATATGGGTCTCCGGAAGTTCTATGTTCACCGCGGCGGCGGCGCGGCGGCGGCGCAGGTTCGCCTCCGCCAGGGCGGAAAGCGCCCGCAGGGCGGCCTCCCCCGTATCGCCCGCCCCGTCCAGCAGCCTGTCCGCTTCCTCATAAGTCAGGCGCTTCACCCGCACCGTCGAGGGGAATATCTCCGTGGCCGCGATTTCGCCCGTATCGCCAAGGGTAATCTTAAAGGTCAGGGCCGGTGACGTTTCCGCAAGACCCAGGGCGAAAAGGGACAGCGCCTCGTCAGCCAGCATGCGGGAAGGGCCTTCGGGGAGGTAGAGAGTCGCCCCCCGGTCGCGGGCCTCCCGCTCAGGAGGGCTGTCCGCGGCAATTGAGGCGGCGGGATCGGCCACGTGCACATAGAGAACCCGCCCCGCCCCTTCCTCAACGGAAACGGCGTCGTCGGGATCGCCGCTCCAGGGGCTGTCAACGGCAAAAGCCGGAAGGCCGGTAAGGTCGCGGCGGCCTTCTTCGGCGGGCGGCGGATCGGGAACGGCGCCGGATGAAACAACGGAAAGCCCGAAGCGGGCCGGATGGGGATTGACCGCGGCGCTCCAGAAACCGGCGTCCATGAGCAGGGCGTGGGCGTCTTCGGGAGTTTCACTCAGGTCCAGGTCCCGCATGGTACGGCTTTTGGAGGATTTGCCGTAGGCCAGCGCCTCGACATCCTGCATAAAACGGCTGTCGGCGGGCAGCTCCGGACGGCGGACGCTCAATCGTTTCAAAAAAGATTCCCGCTCCCCGCTTTCCCGGCGCTTTTCTTCGCGCTTTTTTTCTTCAGCCTCAACTTCCTCCCTCCCTCTGGGGCTGAGGGCGGCGGCGCTGCCGGTAAAGTACAGGCCGTCCAGCAGCAGGCAAAAAGCGCCCCAGGCGGAAGCGGGGCTGTACCCGCCCAGGGCCAGTTCCGCCAGTTCTTTCAGCGAAACCGGCCCGTTTTCAAGCAGCAACTCCCATGCTTCCCGCGCCGCCGCGCCGCTTCCGCCGGCAGCCTCCTCAATCCCGCTCAAATCCGCAAGCGGGCCGGGGTGGATAAGCTCAATATCTTTATCACGAACCTTGTACTCCTGGGGGGCTTCTTTTTTTCCGCCTTTCTCCGGGGCTTTTAATACGGAAATCAATATCCGGTCGCCCTCTTTTCCCTTCACCAGGGCGGGGCGGTTTTTGTACACAACCAGGCTTTTTTCAGCAATCATCATTTTTGGAACTATCCCCTCACTTCTACCCGGTTACATTTAGATAATACTTTGATTCAATCTTCAGATTTTTCACAAAAGATTCATGTCTACCGTATATCCCGCTGTTCTTAATTCATTCGCTATTTTAAATTTCCATTCGTCTTTGTCATAGGAAATATACACAACACCAGCAGTATCGCTTGGCAATTCTATATCGTCCCTAACAAAGGCTACACCCTATTTCTACCCAGTTTACCAATTACACAGGTAAAATAATAGGGTTGTTCGGAAACCCTCAGTTTTCGAACAACTTTCGCTAAAAATAATTTTTTGCCTTAAGTGATTCGTCAATGCAGCGGTGAATTGAAGATAGAAGACGGGTCGTAATTTCATTTTTAACGCTATAGGGAAGTTTGCCCAGAAAATCGCCTGCTTTCATCTCTTTTTCTTCGGTTTTGTCACTATCCTGCATAAAAAGCCGGTAAGTATCAATTTGTAAGGCATTGGCTATTTTTTCGATTTTTTCAAAAGACGGTATTCGTCTCCCCATCTCAATTTGTCCGATATAGTTGCCGCTTGTATCGCACAACTCGGCAAGAGTCATTTGAGATACGCCTCTCATTTTACGGTATTTTTTAAGATTTATGATAAAAATTTCCTGCAAAGTCATTACTACAGTCTAATAGACAGGATATTCAGATGCTTTCCAATTTTCTTATTGACATAATTTTAGTAAGAATATAAAATGTCTTTTAGTGATGATATGTATGAAATATCATACATATCTGATTGCGAAAAGCAAAATTCGGCGGCAGGAAAGGTACAAAGGCAGCCGAAATGAAGGCGAATAATGCCGGGCAAAATCGGATGTATCCGGTTCATGTTATGGGCCGGTTCATCTATGGAAATTTTCCATAGGTATAATGTTTTTCTAAAGGAGTTTAACGATGAAAAGAATTGTGGCGCTGGGTTTTCTGATGCTGATTGTGTCATTCAGCCTGCTTCACGCGCAGACCATTGATGAGGCAATAAAAAACGCGGCTGCCGGAATCAGTGAAAAATTACCGCAGGGATCAACTGTCGCGGTAATCAATTTCAGCTCGGAGTCAGCGCGGTTGACGGATTATGCCATTGATGAGTTGAACGGCGCAATTGTTAATACGGGCAAATTAAAACCGGTAGAAAGAAGGCAGCTTAACGCCGTTCGGGATGAATTGAACTTTAATATGTCCGGAGAGGTGAGCGACGAGTCAGCGCAAAGTATCGGACGGATGCTGGGCACCCGGAATATCGTGACGGGATCCATAGAAATTATCGGCGCTGTGTACCGGATAAGATTCCAGGCCGTATCCGTTGAATCAGCGTCCATCCAGTATGCCTTTTCCGAAACCATCAAAAATGACAGCGTGCTGGAATCACTTCTCGTGGGAACCAAAAGCCTGGTTGACTTTACGACTGAAGAAAGGCTTGGAACAGCCGGACTAAATCTGTTGTTTGGCGCCGGTTCATTTTTCATTGAGGGCGATAAATTCGGCGGAGGAGTAACCGCCGGGCTGGAAGCGGCGGGCATTGCGCTTCTCGTATACTCTCTTGCCCAATTCAACACTCAGCATAGTGCGGGAAACTATTCTGAAGAATATGACAGTATAGAAAAATCCTATGAAGCATATCCGTTCTTTATAGGAATCGGACTCTATGCCGGAGGCGCGATTTTTGGCGTGATAAGAGCTTTTATATACCATAAGCCCGGTTCCCTTGTTGCGAAAACGCCTTTTGATGGATTAGACCTCAATTTAGTATCGGCAAAGAACAATACCCCCGGTTTGCAGGTTGCGTATACCTGGCGGTTTTAATCTGAAAAGGTTCTCCACCGGCCGATTGAAAAAAAAAACCTTGTGCGCTATACTGGTTCCAGCAAGCAGGGTTTTGAAACCGGGCTCGCTTGTTAAAATGTTCCCAAATTACGGAACAAAACGAAGGAGTGAATTATGAGAAAAGCGTGTTTTATTGTCCTGGCCTTTTTTATTGCCATGCTGCCGATGGCCTGCAAATCATCGCCGGCTGCTGCCTCCACCGCCGCCGGCCCGATTGGCACCCCCGACTGGCTCAACGACTTCCCGCCTGAGGACGTTATCTGGGGTGTCGGTACAGCCAGGCAGACCTCCGCGTCTATGTCCATGACCACCGCGGAGGCCCGCGCGCGGGTGTCCATTGCCCGCCAGCTTGACAACAAGGTGCAGGCCATGTTCACCGACTACAACCTCGACGCCGGTAATGTCGGCTCCCAGGCTAACGCTTCCATGCAGGAAGATGTCAGCCGGCAGATCACCAATGTCAATCTTTCCGGCGCACGGCCAATCAAGCGGTGGCAGGCCCCGGACGGGACCTGGTGGTATCTGGTGGAGTACAGCAAGTCCAACGCCAAAAACGCGGTAGCCAGTATCCTGGGAAATGAGGAAGCGGCCTTTGCCCAGTTCAAGGCGCAGCAGGCGCTGGAGATGCTGGACAAGCAGCTTGCCAAGTCTGAAAAACCGGTGGTGGTGAGCGAATAAGCCGGAAAGACGCCGTCCGGAAAATCTAAAATCCGGACGTGTCTTTTTGAATTATCATCAGTTGAGGCTGTTCCAAAACTTCAGTTTTGGAACAGAAACCTTTAAAAAACGCAGTTTTGCAAGGCTTTAGCCTGAAAAACTGCAAGAGCCTGGTCCAAAACCGTGCCCCCGGCTATGCCG
>JAISYA010000099.1 GCA_031270205.1 Treponema sp. | reverse complement strand
CCAGTTTCTTGAAAGAAAGAAGGAGGAAATCAAGAATGAAAAGAACTATCGTACTGGTAATGACGCTGCTCTGCGCGGCGTCGCTGGCTTTCGCCGGAGGCGGCAGGGACAGCAACACGGTCACCATCGGGGCGGTTTTCCCGCTTTCAGGTTCAGTGGCCTTCTACGGCACCGAATCGCGGGACGGCGCGATCCTGGCGATTGAGGAGATCAACGCGGCGGGCGGTCTGTTGGGCAGGCAGCTTGCGCTTATCGCCGAAGACGACGAAGGGGACGGGGCGAAGTCAATTAACGCCTTCACCAAACTCACCACCCGCGACAAGGTTTCGTTCGTGCTGGGCTCCAGCACTTCGGGGGCCACGCAGGCGATGACCAGCCTGGCGCAGCAGGGGAAAGTGATCCTCATCTCCCCCTCGGCGACCAATGTCGACGTGACCAGGGTCGGCGATTTTATCTTCCGGGCCTGCTTTATCGATCCCTTCCAGGGCGTGGTGGGCGCCGACTTCGCCTACAGCACGCTGGGCAGCCGCCGGGCGGCGGTTCTCTACGACGCGGGCGCCGATTACAACACCGGCCTTGCCGAGTCGTTCAAGAACCAGTTCAAAGCCATCGGGGGGCAGGTTGTCGCCGACGAGGCCTACCAGTCCGGGGACGTGGATTTTAACGCCCAGGTTACCCGCATCAAGGCCGCCAACCCCGACGTAGTGTACCTGCCGAATTACTACAACGACGTGTCCCTCCAGGCCAAGCAGCTCCGCGATCAGGGCGTTACCTGCGCCCTGGTGGGAGGCGACGGCTGGGACGGCCTCATCGACAACGCCGGCGACGAGGTGCTCAACGGGTACTGGTCCTCCGGCTTTGCCGCGGATACCACCGACCCCAAAGGCGTCGCGTTTGTCAAAGCGTTCCAGAGCAGGTTCAACCGCTCCGCTTCCCAGTTCTCCGCGCTCGGCTACGATTCGTTAATGCTGGTCGCCGACGGGATCAAGGCGGCGGGGACCTTTGACACCACCGCGGTAAAGGGCGCCATGGCAAAACTCAGCGGCGCTTACGTTACCGGCAATATCCGCTTTGACGCCAACCGCGACCCGATTAAGGGCGCCACGATTCTGGAAATTGTCAAAAAGGACGGCAAGCTCGCCAACGCCTTCAAGACGGTGGTTAATCCCAAGTAGGGATTGCTGATCACAGACAGGGGAGGGGGGAAGTCTCCCCCCTGGCTGCAGCCGCTGCGCGGCTTACGCCACCCCCCTCTGCGGGGGACACCCCCGCAACGCCCCCGGGCCTCCTGTCGCGTGGTTTTGCGGGACGCGCGCGCCTTACGCGGAGGGTAAAGCGGAAGAAATTGTCTTCCCGCCCGGTGCAAGCGGCGTTGCGCGCCCCGCGGCTTTAACGGCGGACACATGATTGTATTACAGCAATTGATAAACGGAGTTTCGCTGGGCTCGATTTACGCCCTAATCGCCCTGGGCTATACCATGGTCTACGGCATAGTCCTGCTTATCAATTTCGCCCACGGGGATATTCTGATGGTGGGGGCCTACGCCGCGTTCTTTGTGCTGGGCGCCGTCGGGGCGGGGCCGTTGGGGATGCTGCTTGCGTTCATCGTTTCAATGATTATCTGCGCCTCGTTCGGCGTAACCATTGAGCGCTTCGCCTACCGGCCGCTGCGCTCGGCCCCCCGGCTCAATTCGCTCATCACCGCCATAGCGGTCAGCCTGATACTGGAAAACGGCGTGCGGGTACTGCCCTTTATCGGTCCCAATCCCCGCCAGTTTCCCCGGCCGGCCGTGGTCAATATCCAGTTCGGCGGGGGCCTTTCAATCTCCAATATTCAGATTATTGTGATTATCCTTTCGGCGCTTCTAATGCTGGCGCTGAATTACATTATCAATTACACCAGGCGGGGAAAGGCGATGCGGGCCGTTTCCTTTGACACCCAGACGGCGAGCCTCATGGGGATTTCAGTTAACGGGATTATTTCGTTTACGTTTGCGCTGGGCTCGGTGCTGGCCGCCGCCGGCGGGGTGCTGTACGCATCGGCCTATCCCCAGGTAACTCCCCTTATGGGCATGATGCCCGGGCTCAAGGCTTTTGTCGCGGCCGTGCTGGGCGGCATAGGTTCCGTTCCCGGGGCGATGCTCGGCGGCTTTATCCTGGGTATCGCGGAGACTTTTACCAAGGGCTTTATATCCAGCCAGTTCAGCGACGCGATTTCGTTTTCAGTGCTGATTATCGTGCTGTTAATCAAGCCCACCGGCATACTCGGTAAAAAGCACCGGGTAAAGGTATAACTCGGTATGACGGGCAAATTTCCTTTCCGTTCAACGATACTACTGACGCTTATCGGCATCCTGGCGGTGGCCGTCCCCCTGCTCCTGATGAAAGCGGGCCTTATTGACGCGTACACCGCCCGCATTATTTCCATGGGCGGGGTGAACGCCATAATGGCGATGTCGGTTAACATGATCGTGGGTATTACCGGGCAGCTTTCACTGGGGCAGGCGGGCTTTTTGGCAATCGGCGCTTTTGCCTGTATTTTTTTCAATTTTGATCTGGGCCTGCCCCTGCCGCTGGCGGCTTTATGCGCCGTTTTGCTTACTACCGCCGTGGGCTTTCTCATCGGCTTTCCGGTGCTGAAACTTTCCGGCGATTATCTTGCCATCGTTACCCTCGGCTTCGGCGAAATTATCCGCGTGGTTTTTATCAACCTGAAATCCCTCACCGGCGGGCCGAACGGCAGGCAGTTCACCACCGTAATGAAACTCAACGGCGAGCTGGCTTTCGCGGTGGTGACGGCAACGCTGGTCATTACGCTGGCCCTGCTGCAGAACTTTCTGCGCTCGACTTACGGCCGGGCGATCATGGCCTGCCGCGAGGATGAAATCGCCGCCAATTCCAGCGGCATCGACATTTTCCGCTACAAGATGCTCGGTTTTGTGATCGCCGCGTTTATCGCCGGCATAGGCGGCTCCCTGTACGCCATGGTGGTCGGCCTGGTGCAGCCAAACGCGGCCCAGTTTCTCCGCTCCATCGACTTTTTGATCTACGTGGTTTTGGGCGGTATGGGTTCCATGACCGGCTCAATTCTTTCGGCTTATGTGCTTACCTATTTGCAGGAATTCCTGCGATTCCTCCAGGATTACCGCCTGCTCATCTATCCGTTCATTCTGATTTTTATCATGCTCTTCCGTCCCCAGGGCCTGTTGGGGATGAAAGAACTTTCTTTTTTGCGCCTTTTTGACCGCGTCGTGGGGAAATTCCCCCTGCGGAAGCGGGCGGGGGGAAGATCATGAACGCTCAGGATTTACGGCTGCGGGTTCAAAATCTTTCCATTGATTTCGGCGGCCTCAAGGCGGTCAGCGATTTTTCCTGCGAGCTGTACCACGGGGAACTCGTGGGGCTTATCGGGCCGAACGGCGCGGGGAAGACGACGGTGTTCAACATGCTTTCCGGCGTGTACGCCCCCACAAGCGGGGAGATTGAATTCCGGGACAGCAAGGGGAATACCCACCTTGCGGGGAAACTTGATCCGGCCAAATTAAACCGTATCGGCATTGCCAGGACTTTTCAGAATATCCGGCTTTTTTCCAGCCTGAGCGTTGAAGACAATATCCGCATCGCCCTGCACGCGGGAAGAATCGCCAGTCCTATAGACGTGCTGTTCAGGCTCAGGCGTTTCCGCGCCGATGAGGAGCGGATGGTTACCCAGGCGGAGGAACTGCTTTCCCTTTTCAGGATCGAAAAAAAGAAGTACGAACTGGCCCGCAACCTTCCCTACGGCGAACAGCGGAAACTGGAAATCGCCCGCGCGCTGGCCTCCAATCCATGCCTGCTTTTGCTCGACGAACCCGCGGCGGGGATGAACCCCCAGGAGACCGAGGAACTGATGAAACTCATCTGTTTTATCAGGAAAGAATTTCACCTGACGATTCTGCTTATTGAACATGACATGCGGCTGGTGATGGGGATATGTGAGCGGCTTATGGTGCTTGACTACGGACGTACCATTGCCGCGGGATTGCCGGAAGATATCCGCAAAGACCCGGCGGTAATCAAGGCATATCTCGGATCGGAGGCCCTGGTCAATGACTGAGCCGATGCTGAAGGTGGACGGCCTTACCGTTCATTACGGGGCAATCCGCGCCCTGCGGGGCATCTCCTTTGAGGTTGCCGCCGGGGAGATCATCACCCTTATCGGTTCCAACGGCGCGGGGAAGAGCACTACCCTACACGCCATTTCAAACATCATCAGGAAGGCCGCGGGGAAAGTATTTTTTAACGGGAATGAGATCAGCGCCGTGCCGCCGGACCGCATCGTGTCCGCGGGGCTGGTGCAGGTTCCCGAAGGAAGGCGGATTTTCGCCAACTTGAGCGTCCGGGACAACCTTGAGATGGGGGCCTATGCCCGCCGGACGGCAAGCCCCGCCGAGCGGCAGGCTGTCCGCGCCGACATGGAAAAAGTCTTTGCTATCTTTCCCCGGCTTAAAGAACGAATCAGGCAGGTGGCGGGCACGCTCTCGGGCGGCGAACAGCAGATGCTCGCCATGGGCCGTTCCCTTATGGCCAGTCCGCGGCTTTTGCTGCTGGACGAGCCTTCCATGGGCCTTTCCCCGATCCTCGTGGACGAGATTTTTTCGGTTGTCAAGGGGATAAATGAGACGGGAACTACTATACTGTTAGTAGAGCAGAACGCCTACAAAGCCCTGGCCCTGGCCTCACGGGCCTATATCCTTGAGACCGGGGAAATCGTCAAGAGCGGCTCATCGGGCGATCTGATGAAAGACGACGCGGTCAAAGCCGCGTATTTGGGAGGTTAGCATGATTGTATCGAGAGTTATGACCAGAAATCCGGTGTGTATTCATCCTGAAATGTCCCTTACCGAAGCCCGTTCCGTGCTGGACCGGGAAAAAATCGGCCACCTGCCGGTGTTGAACAAGAACAACGCGCTGGTTGGGGTTATCACCAAAAAAGACCTGCTCAAAGCCGGCCCGTCCCCGGCGACCACCCTTGACATGTACGAGATAAGCTACCTGCTTTCCAAGCTCAAGGTTGAAAAGGTGATGGAAAAAAACGTGATCACTGTCGCGGAAAACGAGGTGGTTGAGGAAGCCGCCCGAATCATGGCGGACAGAAGCATCGGCTGCCTGCCGGTGATGAAAGACACCCTCCTTGTGGGTATTATCACCGACACCGATCTGTTCCATGAATTTATCAACGCCTTTGGCGCGCGGCATCCGGGCATCAGGATCGTCATCAACTTTTTTGAAAAGCCCGGCCAGCTTGCCAAATTTACCGGTTTTGTGGCCGAGAAAGGCGGCAATATCGCGGCCTTTGTTTCAAGCGAAGGGGACGACATAGCCCACCGCCGGGCTACCCTGAAAATTACCGGCATCAGCCGCGCCGACGTGGAAGCCGCCGCGAACGCCATGGACGACGCCGAGATAGAAGACATCAGGGAATAGGGCGCTGCAACGCAAGGCCTGGAACCGTTTTGTCAAAGCGAGGGACCGTTACCGCTCCGCCCTTGAAGAACTGGACCGGAGTCTCCCGAAACTGAGGAGCGCGCAGCAGGAACTGGTGAACGGCCGGGCCGGAGGGACCGCCGGTTCCGGCCTGGTCTACACGGTGGAGACGCCCATCGTGTACAACGGCGCGCTGGACGAGGTGAGCGCCGGCAGTGAAATCCGTCTGATCCTCGTGGCGGACAATCCGGGCCGGCGGGAACAGGCCGCCGTGAACCGGCGCTACCTGGTGGGGCCTGCGGGGAAAATTGCCGGGCGCTTCTTCCGCGACAATCCCTGTCTGGGCATAGACTTCCGCGAAAACGCGATTATTCTGAACAAAACCCCCGTACACACCCCCCGCACCGCGGACCTGCGGGAACTGTGCCGCCTGGGAGGAGACGCCCTCGCCACAGCGATCTCCGAATCCCAGCGGATCATGGCCCGCCTGCTCCTGGACTTTCATCAGGCGCTCTCTCCCGTTCCGGTCTGGATCACCGGCTACTCTGAAATGAAAAAAAACGGGATTTTTGCCGCCTACACCGAAACCCTGGAGGAACTGTACCGGCCCGCGGCGTCCCCGCTATGGGAACAGATATGTATATACCGCCATTTTTCCATGAACCAGTTTACCATTGATCTGCGGCAGCAGGCCTCCCCCGGCGAAAGCCTCGAAGCAAGCCTTGCCCGTATCGGCGCGGCGTACCGGCGGCGGGTTCTTGGCTGGTAGGGCCGTACAGGCTCAATTAACCACCGGCATAGCCGCTAATGACTTTGGATAATTACCGGCCATATCGGACCGGCCCGCCTAAACCGACTTTCCCGCCGATGGAAATCCGCTGTACGCGGCCTCCCCGTTTCAGTACCCGCGTCTCTATGGTTCCGCCCGGCTGGGCAAGGGATCTTGTTTCCCCGCCGTCACGCACATTTCTCGCCAGCCATACGCCGAGGGCCGCGGAGCCGGAACCGCAGCTTGATTCAAACACCGTGGTTCCCGTTGCCCGCACCCACACCAGCGGCCGCATAAAACGCCGCCCGCTGTCGTAAAACATCACGCCCAAGGCGTCCGCAGGACGGCCGGCGTCTGCAAGACGGCCGGCGTCCGCAGGACAACCGGCGTCCGCAGGACGACCGGCGTCCGCAGGAAGCCCCGCCGGGGGATGGTCAAGGCTTTCCCGCAGGGAATGGAGGAGCCGCTCATCGGGTTGGATGTTTTCGGCTATAGCGTGGCTGATACCGTCGAACACATACACCGGAAAAGAAAAGCCGCCGCAGACGGCGCTTGTTTCCGCCAGAGGGCCGCTCATGGCAAGCCCGGCGGTTCCGGCCGCGGTATCGACAAACACCGGCAGGGGGCGGGGCGCGCCGCTTATAGTAATCATCACGGTTCCCCTGCCCGTAACGCCGCTTTGTCCGGCGACAAAGAGGCCGAAAGCGCGGGCGGCGTTCCCGCAGAATTCGCCGCCGGCCATTTCCAGATGCCAGAGGCCGCCGTCCTCGGGCGGCGTCACAAAGCCGGCCTGTTCCGCCCGCAAATCAGGGTCCGCCAGGAGCGCGGCGGCAAGGGCCGCCCGCTCCCGCCGGTCCGAGACGGGACTTAGCACCAAAACCGTTATGTTTCCCGCAGGGTCGGCGCGGACGATTTCCACTTCCACCGCATCTACCCTACACCGCCGCCCGGTACGCGCCCAGAAAGTAAAATTCCCTGGTCCTGGTTTTAAGCTCCGCGAGCACCTCGTCAAAAACTTCCGCCGAATCGGGGACACTGACATCCACGTAGAACAGGTACTCCCAGGGCTTGCCCTGAATGGGACAGGATTCCAGCTTTGAAAGGTTGATGCCCCGCTCGCTCATGATTTTGAGGCATGAGAAGAGGCTGCCCGGTTCATTGGAATTGGGAAGGGAAAACACAAAAGACGCCTTGGTCGGCTTGATCGAGCCAAGGCTCGGCGGAACCGGCGCTTTATCCCCGGCGCGGCGGGCGATAATCGCAAAGCGGGTGTAATTGAGCGGGTTGGTTTCAATACCCTCTTTCAGCACCTTAAGGCCGTGGGCGCGGGCGGCGGCCTCGCCGGCAATGGCGGCGACTTTAACCGCGCCGTCCCGTACTATGGAGGCGACCGCGGTGGCGGTGTTGTTGTAGGGTTCCAGAATCCAGGCGGGATGCCGGTCCAGGAATTCCTTGCACTGGGCAAAACCCTGGGGATGGCTGCGGATAACGCCGATTGAATCGATGTCCGCCCGCTCGTCGGCGATAAGGCAGTGTACGATACGGAGCTTGAGTTCGCCCACCATGGCGATATCCGGATAGCGCACAAAGAGATCGTAGTTTTCGTGTACCGAACCGGCGAGGCTGTTCTCTACCGGAATGACGCCGGCGCTGGCGGAGCCGTCCAGTACGGCGTCGAACACCGGCTTGAAGCCGTCCGTCTGCAGGCGCGCGGCCTCGTCTCCAAAAGCCCGCATCAGCGCCTGCTCGGCGTACGCGCCGCTTTCGCCGGAAAAGGCCACCGGCGCGCCGGCGTCAAAAAAGACCGCGTCCGCTCCCGCGCCGCCGGAAGGCCCCGCGCCGAATACCGCGTGGTGGTGCGGACGGGGGGTGCGCAGCAGCTCTTTCCCCACAACCGGAGAGAGGGCTTCCACATCCCGCATGAGCTTTTCAAACTGTTCGGGATACAGGGACTGGGGGCCGTCCGAAAGGGCTTCGTCCGGCCGGGGATGGACCTCTACGGTGAGACCGTCCGCGCCGGCGGCAATCGCGGCAAGGGCCGCCGCGCTTACCTTGGCGCGTATACCCACCGCGTGACTGGGGTCGACGATTACCGGCAGATGGGAGAGGCTCTTTATCACCGGAATGGCGGATATGTCCAGCGTGTTGCGCGTATAGGTCTCAAAGGTGCGGATGCCCCGCTCGCAGAACACCACGTCTCGTAAGCCCGACGCGAGCAGATATTCCGCCGAAAGCAGCCATTCCTCGATAGTGGCCGACGGCCCCCGCTTCAGCAGCACGGGCTTTCCCAAAGAGCCGGCCTTTTTCAGCAGCTCGAAGTTCTGCATGTTCCGCGCGCCGATCTGGAACATATCGGCCAAATCCTTCATCTGGACCGCCGTTTCCGGGGAAACTACCTCGGTCACGATGGGCATGCCGTACTGTTCGCCGGCGGCTTTCATAAACTCAAGGCCCCGCATGCCCAGGCCCTGAAAAGCGTAGGGACTGGTACGGGGCTTGTACGCGCCGCCGCGCAGCATCACCGCGCCGGACTCCCGCACGCGGGCGGCGGTTTCCATTATCTGGTCTTTGCTCTCCACCGCGCAGGGGCCGGCGATAATCGTGATTCGGGAACCGCCGATCTTGACGTTCCCCACCGTCACGATGGTGTCCTCGGCCCTGGTCTCCCGTGACGCCAGTTCGTAGGGCCTGGAAGTGGACGCCACCCGCTCGACGCCGGGGAGCAGCCCCAGCTCGCGGACATCCACCACGCCTTTGCCGGAAGCGCCGATAATCTCGTCTTCCCCAAAGCGCTGCTCCCGAATGGCAAAGCCCCGGTCTTTCAGGTATATACGAACCATTTCTTTGTCATGGCCGCTAATGCCCTTCGATAATACCACAATCATGCGAATCTCCTGTTTGGTGTGTTAAGGCCGGTTTTCGTACCGCATCGGTATCGAATCTTACGGTTCCACTTTGGCAATGTAGGGTATATATTTTTGGTCCGAATTGGCGATATGCTCCGCTATCCAGTGCGTCAGATACTCGACAAACGCCGCGGGATCGGGATTGTCCTCGCTTTCAAAAACCCGTATCTGGGCGGCCACCTCGGCGGCAAAGTCCTCGTGCTGCTTTTTATGGACCGCAAGGAGCGGGTAACGCGCCTTGCGCATAAGTTCCTCCTCGGTTGCGAAGTGGGTTTTAGCGTACAATACCGCGCCCTGAATGGCCTTCAAAAAGGAGACCTTCGCTATTATCCCGCCCGTCCGGTAGCCCGCCCAACATTCATTGGTTATCCTGACCAGTTCCCTGTGCTGCCCGTCAATGACGCTGTTCCCCACGAGAAAATCGTCTTTCCACACGACCAGTTCATCCGCCACATTCCGCTCCTGTAATACGCAAAGCGCAACAAATTCACGGGAATTGTACCACATCAGGGGATAAAAAAAAAGACGATGCGCCTGGACGTCCGGACCTAAAGCCCGCCGCGCACCGTCTGATTATGAGAGGCCATCCCTCCCGTACTTACAGTATCGGCCCGGATAAAGCGGAGCTTTAGGGGAAAATGAAGGGGCAAACCGCGTTGTTACCTGTACCCGGTATGTCTTTTTGCTCATCGGTAATATCCTTCCCCCAATATACCGCCCGGCGGGAAGGCTGCCGGCTTTCCGGGCGGGGGCGAGCGGTGGGCATCGGCGTTTGCTTTTTTTGATTCGCAAGTCTGGTTTAATACCCCAAGGCAAGTTGCGCTTGCCAGGCTTGCCGCGGCTCAAATGCCGCACGCTTACAATGAATTGCTCCATTCCAAAAAGCTAAACGGCACCCTTGACCCTAATCCAAGCTGGCAACGAAACTATGTCTTTGACAGAAGCAAGGCAAGCCGGCTTATTGAATCCGTCCTTATGGATGTCCCGTTGCCGGCCGTTTACCTGGCCGAAGAAGCCGATGGAACGCTGAGCATAATCGACGGCCAGCAGCGCCTTTCCACCTTTTTCTTTTTCCTGGAAAATAAATTCCCGGTAAAAGGCAAACCCAGGGAATTTACGGATTTCGCACTAACCGGGCTTCAAATACTGGACGAGCTGAATACCAAGCATTTCCCGGATCTCGAAAGGCCCATGCGGTTGAAAATCAACGATACCCCGATCCATGTCATCATCATCCAAAAAGACTCGAATGAGGATGTCAGATTCGACATTTTTGAACGGCTGAACACGGGCGCCATGAAGCTGAACGAAGACGAAATCAGGAATTCCGTCTACCGTGGCTCCTACATTGAACTTCTGGACGAGCTTGCCGATGACAAAACTTTCGACAGTTTGGTCAGCAAGCCGAATTTCAAGAACCGTATGCTCTACCGCGGCATGATACTGCGGTTCCTTGCCCTTTCCGAGAAAGATTATCGGGACTACCGTCCCAGCATGAAACAGTTCTGCAACAAAGAACTCAGAGAGTGGCGAAATTTATCAAAAGCAAAAGCCGACGAATACCGGAAACGGTTCAGAATATGCGTTGACCTCTGTCAATC
>JAISYA010000049.1 GCA_031270205.1 Treponema sp. | reverse complement strand
ATTTGCCAGAAACCGGGTGTTTTCCGCTCCTCCCCTGAGTAGAAGGTGCGTATGGGGATACGGCTTTTCAGAGAAACTACGGGTTTAGTCAGACTTTTCCCCTTCAGCCTGAGGGCTTCCTTGTCTTTTTTCAGGTACCGGTCGATAGTCGCGGGGCTTATCGTTTTGAGCTTTTCGGCTATCGCTTCGGAGATCTGAAACGCCGGCCACTGGGCGATGTACGCCATCTGCTGCCGCATGAGGGGGGCGAGGATCTTTCCGCATTTGAACCAGAAGAAGGTCCAGACCACGCGGAGAGCGGTGATGACCTCATCGGTATAGATCCGCTTTCCTGTGCGATTGGCGGGCCGCTTCTTTTCCGGTTTGAATTTCACCGCCTTTCCGTTGCCATAGACCAGGACTTCCCTGACCGGCTTCCGGCATAACACCCTGACGGCGGATTTCCGGTGATAGCCGGTGAGCCGGGTAAACTCATCGAGCAAAGCCCGCTTTTCTTTTTTGGCTGCCTGTTGATACCGGGGTTTATATTCCCTGGTTACCGCCTGTTTTTCTCTCATGGTTAACCCCATTCGGACGCCCTCCTTCGAGCGTCCTTAGTATAATTTGGGTAACATTTTCAAAATGAGGCATGACCCCTTTTCGGTAACATTTTTGATGAGGCAATTCGGGCACTTGAGCCTTACCCCCAAAAAATGTATACTGATATACAAGTTATGGAGGATGCTATGACTGTATGCGGTATCGATTTGGGAACCCAGAGCTGCAAACTGGTTGTTTACGATTATGAAAAAAAGAAAGTTATCGCCCAGTCGCAGGCCCCGATTGATATGATAGCGGAAAACGACGGTACGAGGGAACAGAAAGTCGAATGGTACGAAGTTGCCCTTAAAATCTGTTTTGATAAAATCGACAAAGCCTCCAAAAAAAGCATCGCCGCCATCGGCGTTTCCGGCCATCAGCACAGTTTCGTGCCCCTGGATGAACGGGGAAAGGCCGTCTACAATGTAAAACTCTGGTGCGACACTTCCACCGCCGCGGAGTGTGAAGAGCTGACCAAAATGGCCGGAGGGGAGAAAAAACTCATCGGGCAAACGGGGCTGCCCATGCGACCCGGCTATACCGCGCCCAAGGTCCAGTGGCTCAAAAACCACAAGCCCAAGGCCTTTGCCCGTCTGCGGCACGTGATCCTCCCCCACAACTACATCAATTTTCTGTTAAGCGGCGAGTACAGCGCGGAATACGGCGACGCTTCGGGAACCGCCCTTTTTGACGTACGTGAACGGAAATGGTCTTCCCAGGTGTGCAAATATATTTCGCCGGAACTCGAATCCTGGCTGCCGCCCCTTATCGCGTCGGGTGATGCCGCCGGCAAGGTAAGCGCGGCCGCGGCCGCCCTGTACGGCATTCCCGAAGGCGCGCTGCTGGCCTCAGGCGGCGGCGACAATATGATGAGCGCCATCGGCACGGGCACGGTCAGGGACGGCTTTCTCACCATGAGCCTTGGAACCTCAGGCACCTTTTTCGGTTTTTCCAAAAAGCCCGTTATCGATCCCAGCGGCAACCTCGCCGCTTTCTGCTCCTCGTCCGGCGGCTGGCTGCCCCTGCTCTGCACGATGAACTGTACCGTGGCAAGCGAAGAGTTCCGCGGCCTTTTCGGCCTGGACGTTAAAGCCTTCGACGCCGAGGCCGCCAGGGCCCCCATCGGCGCGAACGGCGTGGTGGTGCTGCCCTTCTTTAACGGGGAGCGTACCCCCAACCTCCCCAACGGCAGGGCCAGTGTCAACGGTATCACCGCAGCCAACTTCAAGCGGGAAAACCTCGCCCGCGCGGCGCTGGAGTCGGCCATCTTCGGCATGAGAATCGGCCTTGAGGGTTTCAACACCCTGGGCTTCAAGGCAAGGGAAATCCGCCTTACCGGCGGCGGCTCCAAAAGCCCGCTGTGGCAGAGTATCGCCGCCAACGTGATGAACCTGCCGGTGCGGGTTCCCTCCGGCGGCGAGGCCGCGGCCATGGGCGGCGCGATTCAGGCCCTGTGGCGCCTGCTGAGAAAGTCGTCCAAAGAATCAGGGGATAAAAAACCCTCGATTGAAGATTTGGCGGATGAGCATGTTGTCCTGCAGGGGGATACGCTTAAACCGGACAAAAAGGACGCGGCGGCCTATGACAAGGCTTACGCGGAATATTCACGGTATCTGGGGGCTGTAAGCCCACTCTATAAATAGGGTCTTTCCCTGCTGCGGACGCATTGGGGAAACCTAAACAATTAACCTCCGCACGGCAATCTGTGCGGTGTCCCAGGCGTTGCCTTGGTTTGAAAGGAGGCCGGTATGGCGGACTATTATGTGGGAAAAACGGAATATTTTCCCAAAATCACCAAAATTAAATACGAGGGGCCAAAGAGCGATAATCCCCTGGCGTTTAAGTATTATGACGCGGAGAAAAAAGTCGGCAAAAAGAAAATGAAGGATCACCTTCGTTTTGCCATCGCCTACTGGCACAGTTTCTGCGCCGACGGGACTGATCCCTTTGGCTCGGCCACTCACGTCCATCCCTGGATCACCGACGCGAAAACCCCCATGGAAGCGGCGGATCACAAAATGGACGCAGCCTTTGAATTCATCACCAAGCTGGGCGCGGAATTCTACTGTTTCCACGACCGGGACATGGCCCCCGAAGGCGCAAGCCCCCTGGAAAGCGAGAAAAACCTGTTCACCATGGTCGCCAAGGCCAAAAAACTCCAGAAAGCCGGCGGCGTCAAACTTCTCTGGGGCACGTCGAATCTTTTCAACCACCCGCGTTACATGAACGGCGCGGCCACCAACCCCGAATTCGGCGTAGTGGCCATTGCCGCCGCTCAGGTCAGGGCCGCCATTGACGCCACGATAGAACTGGGCGGTCAGGGCTACACGTTCTGGGGCGGCAGGGAAGGCTACATGAGCCTTATCAATACGGACCTCAAAAAGGAAAAAGACCACCTGGCCCGCTTCCTCGCCATGGCTCGCGACTATGCCCGCAAACAGGGCTTTACGGGAACGTTCTACATCGAGCCCAAGCCCATGGAACCGACCAAACACCAGTACGATTTCGACACCGAAACTGTCATCGGTTTTCTGCGCCACTACGGCCTTGACAAAGACTTCCGCCTGAACATTGAAGCCAACCACGCCGAACTCGCCGGCCACGACTTTGTCCACGAGCTTGAAACCGCCGCCGCCGCCGGCCTCTTCGGCTCGGTGGACGCCAACCGCGGAGACGCGCAAAACGGCTGGGACACCGACCAATTCCCCCAAAGCTACTACGAAACAGCCCTGGCCATGTACGCCATTCTCAAAGCCGGCGGCTTTACCACAGGCGGCCTCAACTTTGATGCCAAAATCCGCCGCAATTCAATCGACCCCGCGGACCTCTTCATCGCCCACATCGGCGGCATGGATGCCTTTGCCGTTGGCCTTGAAGTCGCCCAGCGGATCATCAGCGACGGCAAGATCCCCGGCTTTGTCAAAAAACGCTACGCTTCTTTCAACACCGGAGACGGCGCAAAATTCGATAAAGG
>JAISYA010000201.1 GCA_031270205.1 Treponema sp. | reverse complement strand
TCGCCGCCGTCGAGGAACACAACCACCTTCCTGATCGGCGCATCGACAAACGTTACGTTCGTCTGTTGGGCGTGGGACACGGCCTGTTCAAAGTACGCGCGCTCCTTCCCGATGTAGAGGCCGTGAGTGCGGATCTTGCCGCCGGGCGCGGTGGTAACGGTGAGTACGTAGTGGAGCGGCAGATCTTTCAGATAATGTTCGGCGGCATAGTCAAACACCCTGCGCACGGGCGAGTGATCGCGGCCCATCACGCGTTCCATGCCGTAGAAAGCGCCCAGCATGTGGGACGAGTTGATCATCGACGAACCGCCGCAGCCGACGAAGATGTTCTTCGAGTGATTGGCCATGCCGGCAACTTCATGGGGCACGACCTGGCCGATAGAGAGTATGAGATCGTAGCCGTCCCAGAGTTTCCCGTTCACCTCCACGTCAATCGGCGTACTCACAAGCCCCCCGCTTACGCCGGCAACAAACTCACCCGGCACCACGCCGAGCTTTTTGATGCCCGTGCGCCAGTTGTGCATGATAAAGCGCTCATACGGAATATCGCCGTACATCGCCGCGCATTCCCCCGGCGTCATGGGCGCATGGGTACCCAGCGCTACGAGCAGATCGACCCGGCAGTTGTCACGGCTATCACAGTTATCCTTAAATAAATGATAGTAGAGGTTTGCGATACGCCCGGCGTTGGAATGGCAGCGCGTAAAGTCCGGCACGATGAGCAGCAATCTCCGCACGCCCCCGCAATCCGCGACCGATTCCCCAATCGCCGACGCAAGGGCGGCATCGGAGATACCGGCGTTTGCCGTTTCTTTCAATACCAAATTCTTCATCTGACTATCTTCACCCTGGTACCTTGTCAAAACTAAAAACACATGAGCTTGTTCCAAAACCCGGTTGGTTTTGGACAAGCTCTTGGAAAAACCGGTCAAAAGCCCGGTTTTTCCGTTAAATCTAAGGAAGCTGTTCCAAAATCTGACATTTTGGAACAGCCTCACATCTAAAGAAATAACCACGAAGCGAATAAGGCGCACAAAGGATGCGGGGAGCAGCGCTTCATTCCTTCCTGCCGGTCCTTTAACCGGAAACGGATCCGCTTTTACGCATTATAGGCGCCGGACGCGGTTGTACCGCCCTCGCCGGTCCAGTTCGTGTGAAAAACCTCGCCGCGCTTTGCGTCGAGCCGTTCATAGGTGTGGGCGCCGAAATAGTCACGCTGGGCCTGCAAAAGATTCGCGGGCAGGCTTTCACAGCGGTAACCGTCGTAGTAGCTTAACGCGCTGGTCATGGCCGGCGCGGGAATACCCGCCTGGATTGCCGCCGCGCAGACGGTACGCCAGCCCGATTGGGCGGCCGCCAGCTTGTCCCTGAAATAACCGTCAAGGAGGAGGTTGGGAAGCGCGGGGTCCCTGTCAAAAGCCTTCTTGATGTCGCCCAGAAATACGCTGCGAATGATACAGCCGCCCCGCCACATCAGCGCAATCTCGCCGTAGTTGAGTTTCCAGCCATAGGCGGCAGCAGCGCTGCGCATCAGCGCGTAGCCCTGGGCATAGCTTACGATCTTCGAGGCGAACAGGGCGTCCCGCAAGGCTTCGATAAAAGTCCCCTTATCAATGTTGATTGCGGGACAGGGGCCTTTCAGCGTCTTTGACGCAACGGCGCGCTCATCTTTAATCGCCGAAAGACAGCGGCTGAACACCGCCTCGCCGATCAGGGTAAGCGCGATACCCTCATCAAGGGCCGAAATAACCGCCCACTTACCCGTTCCCTTCTGCCCTGCCGTATCGAGGATCTTGTCAACGAGCGGCGAACCGTCCGTGTCCCGGTAGGCGAGAATGTCGCGGGTAATCCGGATAAGGTAGCTGTCCAGCTCGCCACTGTTCCACCCGGCGAATACCTCATACATCCCGGCGGCGCTCATGCCAAGGCCGTCCCGCATCAACTGGTAGGCTTCGCAGATAAGCTGCATATCGCCGTATTCGATACCGTTGTGTACCATCTTGACAAAATGCCCCGCGCCGCCCTGCCCGACCCACTCACAGCAGGGGCTTCCATCCTCGACTTTGGCCGAAATCGCCTGGAAAATCGGCTTCACCGCTTCCCAGGCATCCGCGCTGCCGCCGGGCATCATCGAAGGCCCCTTCAACGCGCCTTCCTCGCCGCCCGAAACGCCGGTTCCGACATAGAGAAGCCCCTTGCTCTCCACATAGGCGGTACGGCGGGCCGTGTCCGGAAAGTGGCTGTTGCCGCCGTCGATGATAATGTCGCCGTCTTCCAAAAGCGGGATAAGCGCCTCAATGTAGTCATCGACAGCTTGCCCGGCCTTGACCATCAGGAAGACCTTGCGCGGCTTTTCAAGCTGTAACACAAATTCCTCAAGGCTCATCGCCCCCACAATGTTTTTACCTTTGGAGCGTCCGCTTATAAAGTCCGTCACCTTCTGCGTTGTACGGTTGTAGACGCTGACGGTAAAGCCCTTGCTTTCCATATTCATGACAAGGTTTTCACCCATTACGGCAAGACCGATAAGGCCAATATCACTCTTTTTTACCCCGGTTATCATCTTTTTACCCTCGCGTTGCCCTTGTAAATACTCCACACCTGATCTTCATCAGACGGGGTTCCATAGTCGGCAAGCATCGTCGTGGCGAGCGCGCCGGCTGCCCAGCCGAACTGGAGCCACTTTTCCGCTTCCCAGCCTTTAAGGATGCCGTAAAGAAGACCCGCGACAAACCCGTCGCCGCCGCCGATACGGTCAAGCACGTCAATCTCACGCGGCGCTTCCTCGTACCAGCGCCCTTCCGCCCGGAGGATCGCGCCCCAACTGTGGCGGTTCGCGCTGTGTACCTCGCGCAACGTCGTGGCGAAAACCTGAACATTCGGGTACGCTTTCGCCGCCTCCTCGATCATACCCTTAAAGCCTTCAATCTTCGCCGCCAGGCCGGAACCTCCCGCCGGCGGCCCCTTGACGCCCAGCGCCAGTTGGAAGTCCTCCTCGTTCCCGAGCAGGATGTCCGTAACGGAGGCAATCTCCCTGAACACGGCGCTCAATTCCGCCTCGCGCCCCTTCCAGAACGAAGCGCGGTAGTTGAGGTCAAACGAGATGATTGTACCGCTCTTCCTGGCCGCCCGCGCCGCCTCGATACAGGCATCCGAGGTGTCCCGGCTCATGGCCGCGATAAGGCCCGAAAGGTGGAGGATGCGGCAGCCGTCCGTGCCGAAGATCCGGTCAAAGTCAAAGTCCCCCGCCTGAATCGTGCGGCCCACTTCGCCCGCCCGGTCGTTATGCACCACCGGCCCGCGCACCCCGTAGCCCGCATCGGCGATGTTGAACTGATGGCGAAACCCCCAGGGCCCGCCCTGTTCCACTTCCTGCCCCTCGTAGGCGATGTTCCGTTTGCGCAGTTCTCCCTGGATAAACCGGGCTACCGGACTCCCCGCGACAAACTTGGTCAGCGCCTTGGTGCGAAGCCCCAGGCTTGCGGAAACATTCAGCACATTGGTCTCCGCGCTGGTGGCCTGCATCTCGTACAGGGCGCTCACCTGCACCGGCTGCCGTCCCGCCGGAGTGATTCGCACCCCCATGCTTGTCAGGGTAAGCAAATCTACCGCCGCGTCTTTTTTCAATTTCATCACAATCTCCTTCATCAATAATAATCGCATCGTTCTGAGCCGCGATTGTTTTTAAGTGTATTTAGGAGGGGCGGGGCCGGCCCTGCCCGCAAGTCCGGCCCCGCCCCGTTTACTCGAAAGACAGCGCCACCTTGCCGATCCCCGGATCCCCCGTGTCAATCCGCCGGAAGGCTTCTATGGCCCCGGCAAAGGGGAACACGTGGGAAACCTGGCCTTCGATCTTGATCTTCCCCTCCCGGTATGCCCGCAATACCTCCTCGAACTTGTTGTTTTGCAGGCGGGAACCCCGGACATCCAGCTCTTTGGCTGTGATCTTAAACTGCTGCACCGGGGAGGGATCCTCAAGAAAGGCCATGGTGATGACCCGGCCCGCGTTGCAGGTCAGGTCCGTAAGCAGAGGCAGGGAGCCGGGGAAGCCCGCGGCGTCAATCGAAACCGTGGGGCCCCACCTGGTGTATTCCTTTAGTTTCGCGGCAAGGTCTTCTTTTTTGGAGTTGATCACCCTGGAACCCCCCAGGGCCGCCGCTTCCTCAAGCCGCTCGTCCACCACGTCCGAAACAATAAGTTCCGCGCCGGTTAAAAGCGCCGCTTTGATGAGGCTCTTGCCCAATGCCCCCGCGCCGAGGATGAACACAATGTCGTCTTTGCTTATCCCCGCCCGGGAACAGGACTGAAAGGCAATGCTCATCGGCTCGATCATCACCGCGTCGGTAAAGGAAAGGCCGGCGGGCAGAAGGTGCATGGCCTCTTCCCCGGCGGTAAGGTACTCGCGGTAGCCGCCGTCGATGTGCACCCCCCGGACTTTCAGGTTGCAGCAGATATTGGGCCGGCCTATCCTGCAGGGGTAACATTCCCCGCAGGCCACGATCTGGTCAAGGATCACCGGGTCCCCGGGCTTTACTTTGGTAACATCCTTCCCGGTTTCGGCAACCACCCCCACAATCTCGTGGCCCATGACCCGCGGGTAGGTCGCTACCGGCGATGTCCCGTGGTAGATATGCACGTCGGAACCGCAGATGCCCGCGGCCTTCATTTTGACCAGCACATCTTTTGGCCCTTCAATTTTCGGCTCTTCCACATCAAGCATCTTGAGGACACGGGGTTTCTCTGTCAACAGTTGTTTCACGGTCAGCCTCCAATCCATTTAAGCGGGATGGTAACAAGCTGGGGCAAAAATATCAGCAGGAACACCAGAAGCGTCTGGAAAATATAGTAGGGAATAACCGGCCCCAACAGTTCCTCCATTTTGACTTTTCCAGTGGCGCAGGCCACGTTCAGTACCGGCCCTACCGGGGGCGAAGTCAAGCCCAGCACGTTTGCCAGGGTAAATACCACCCCAAAATACACCAGATCGATGTGAGCCGCCCTGAGCAGGGGCAGCATGATAGGTGTCATAATAAGAATCGTCGGCACCACGTCCACGCAGGTTCCCATGAGGATGATGATAATCTGAAGCACCACGTTGAGGAGCATGGGCCTGCTTACCAGCGGGCTTAACGACGCGGTTATCAGTTGGGGAATCCGGGAGATGGTGAGAAAATACGCTGAAACCTGGGCGGCGGCGGCAAGGAACATAACCACCGCGGACATCTTCGCCGCGGCGATAAAAGCCTGAAAGAGGCTTTTCGGCGTTAGTTCCCGGTACACGAAGATACCCACAATGAGAGCGTAGACCACCGCCACCACGCCGGCCTCGGTCGCGGTAAATATACCGCCCCTAAGCCCAAAAAAGATGATGAGCGGGAGCAACAATGCCCAGAGTCCGTTGAAAAATATCCGCAGCGTTTCTTTCACGGTGGGCTTGGGGGCATCGGATTTTATCGCGTCCTTACGGGAAACGACAAACCAGACGACGCTCATCCCTATAGTCAGATAGACCGCCGGGGCTATTCCCCCCATAAACAAAGACTTGATAGACACCCCCGCTGCCACGCCATAGACGATCATGGGGATGGAGGGCGGCATGATGGGGGCCACAATATTGGCGCTGGCCACAAGACCCGCCGCCTTGGCCCGGTTATACCCCGAATCGGCCATCATGGGGATGAGAATTGCCCCCAGAGCCGCAGTGCTTGCCACAGCGGAACCCACGAGGCTGGCGAACATTAGGCAGGCGAGGATAGTAACGTAGCCCAGTCCTCCCCTGACGCGGCCGACAAAAATATTACAAAAATCAATGATACGTTTGGTAAGCCCTCCCTTGTTCATTAACTCCCCGGCCAGTACAAAAAACGGCAGGGCCATCATGGTAACGCTGTCGGTACCCCGCATAAGCTGGGCGGCTACTGTCTGTGGGTTGGTCGCCGTCCCTCCCATAGCCAGCGCGGTGGTAACTCCGCAGAGGATAAGGGAGAAGGCGATAGGAAGACCTATCAGTATCGAAACAACCAGCGACGCTAAAAAAATACTCGCATATAAAGCAACCATTGTATTCCTCCTTATGACACTTCCGCAGGCTGGGGATCCGGGGAATCATCCCGGGATTTAATTAGCTCGGAAACCGGTATTTTAAGGACGATCATGCGGAACAGATTTGCCAGAGCGATAATCCCGATGGCAATACCGGTGATAAGCCCTGACGCATATACCAGAAATGTCGGGAATTTGGTGGCCACCCAGTTGTCGTTCAAATTTTGAAGCGCCAGGCCCCAGCTCCCCAACGATAAAATACCCATAAGCCAGATGATACAAAGCTGGATCAGCGCATAGATGATTTTCTGCAAAAAAACCGGCACCCGGCCCAGAATACTGTCGATAAGGAGGTGGCGGTTATCCCGCATGGCTCCAATGGAACCCAGGTACACCAGATATATAAAGCAGAGCCGGGCGATTTCCTCGGACCAGGCAAACCCTTTACTGAACAGGTAGCGGAAAACCACATTCATAAAAACGAGGATTATCATCACCGCCAGAAAAAAGGCAATAAGAATTTCAACGCCCCTGAAAAGCGTATCCAAAATTTTTTTCACCAAGCCCTCCTCATACTCATAAAAATGATGAACGCGGGAAGCGAAGCGATAACCGATGAGCGGGTTCTTCGTCCGCCCATCGACCCATCGCTTCCCGTTTCCTTCTCCCTTCCTCTACTGGATTGCCTTGATCCTGTCGGTCAGGGGTTTGGCCCAGGCGTTGTCGGCGAACAGCTTGTTGGTAAGGGGCTGGAGCATCTGGATGATCCGCGCCTGATCCGCCGCCGTGGTGGGCGTTACCGTTACTCCCTTGTCCTGGAGGAATTTGCGTTCGTTATCCACACTCTTGATGTAGTCGTCCCAGGCTTTTGCGGCCGTGGCTTTTGCCGCGTCGGCTACGATCTTCTGCTGGTCCGCCGTCAGCTTGTCGTAAAAAGGCGCGCTTACCACAATTTCCAGGGTGGCGATGATGTGGTTGGTCTCGTAGAGGTACTTCTGCACTTCGTAGAAGGCCTGGCTGATGACCGTTACCATGCCGTTGTCCTGGCCGTCAACCACGCCGGTCTCCAGGGCGCTGAAAAG
>JAISYA010000135.1 GCA_031270205.1 Treponema sp. | reverse complement strand
GTCGATCCCACAACATAGCTTATGTCGATCCATCCACATAGCCTATGTCTATCCCACAACATAGCTTATGTCGATCCCACAACATAGCTTATGTCGATCCATCCACATAGCCTATGTCGATCCATCCACATAGCTTATGTCGATCCATCCACATAGCCTATGTCGATCCCACAACATAGGCTATGTCGATCCATCCACATAGCCTATGTCGATCCATCCACATAGCTTATGTCGATCCATCTACATAGCCTATGTCGATCCAACAACATAGGCTATGTCGATCCATCCACATAGGCTATGTCGATCTCGCAACATAGCCTATATCGATCCCGCAATATAGCTTATATCAATGGGGGATTATCAGCGGTCCACGGGTACATTTCTGAGTATGGTAGTGGTGCACGGATTGCAAGTAAACGCGGATACCGAATTGACCATTACCCAGACCACGGCCAAATCCGCGCGGGCGCTGTCCAACGGCAGCGGTACGTATGTGCTGAAACGGCTCAGTCCGCCGGAAACGATCAGCCAGGGCGCGGTCGTCGTCAGCGGCGGCGGCGATAATGTCTTCCCTGCCCCGTTGTCCCCGAAATCGACGGTAGAGACGTCTATGTGGCCGGGGGCTATGAGAACGGCTCCACCTACACAGCCTGTTACTGGAAAAACGAAATAAAATACGACCTTGCCGTAGCGGGCTACGATAGCGAAGCCTTTTCTATCGGCGTTTTCGGCGGCGATGTCTTTGCGGCCGGGTACTATGAGGGCAACTCCGGCGACGGTACCGGCACAGTCTGTTACTGGAAAAACGGAGCGAGAACTGGCCTGCCCGTTCCCGCCGCAGCAATCTTCGGCAGAGCCAGCGCCATTGTGGTGGTGGAATAAGAATAGTCGCGCAAAGGCGCCGGGCGCTTACTGAGCGGGAGCGCCGCTCAGCCCCGGCGGCCGCCGCTCAGATGAACCGCTCTGTCAGAGACCTTTTACCATTCGCGCCAGTTCCGCGCCGCGTTCTTCAAGCGCTTTAATATCCTCGGCGGAGGGAAGGCCCGGCCATTCGTGGGATTCAATACTCTCCCATTTGAGGTTTGCGATGGCCGCCTCGTAGTCCTTTTTCGCGCCGCCGACCCAGCCCCAGGAGCCGATGCGCAGCGCCTTTTTTCCGTAAATGTGCTTGCGCCGGAACATGTCCAGCACGTAGGACATGGGGGGAAACATGGCGTATTCGTAGGTGGGCATGGCGAGTACCAGGGCGGAACTTTTGTAAGCGTCCATCAGCACCCAGGATATATGCTCGTCGGGGACTCTGCGTTTCGTATAGGAAACCCCTTCCCGCTCAATGCCCCGGATGACGGCGTTAACTCCGGCCTCGGTATTGCCGTACATGGATCCCCAGATGACGGCGATGCTTTTTTCCGCCGGCCCTTTGGCCCAGGAAGCGTATGTTAGATAACGGTCGATTATTTCTTTCGGATCCTGCCGCCAGACCATGCCGTGGCTGGGAGCGATACATTTGATGGGAAGGTCGGCGGTTTTTTGTACCGTCTTTTCCACAAAGATTGAAAAAGAAGAAACGATATTCGCGTAGTAGCGCAGGCACTCTTCCTCAAAAAAGGCGTGTTCGGCCCCGGAGAATTCATCGTCAAAAACACGGTCCCCCAGCGCGCCGAAAGATGCGAAAGCGTCGCAGGTAAAAAGGACGCCGGAAGAGGGATCCCAGGTGCACATGGTTTCCGGCCAGTGGACATTGGGCGTTTCAAAAAAACTCAAAACCCTGCCCGCCCCCAGATCAAGCGTGTCCCCGTCTTTAACCGGCCGCAGTCCGTTTGCAACTTTATAAAAACTGTTGATTAAATTGCAGCCCTTCGGGGTGGCAAGCATTTCCGCCCCCGGATTCCGCTCCCTGAATTCCCTGAGCCATCCGGTGTGATCCGGCTCCAGATGGTTGAGGATCAGATAGTCGATATTTGAAAAAGACATACCGATGGAAGAGAGGCAGTCCGCAAGCTGAGCGGGCGCGCCGGTCCAGTCCCGAACCAAATCAATGAGGGCGGTTTTTTCACCTTTTACGATGTAAGCGTTGAGGGAGACACCTTTGGGGATGGGCCAAATCCCCTCAAATAAGTCATCGGTATGAATATCCGCATGAAGGCAATAAACGCCTTCCGCAACAAGCTGAGCTTTCATAATGATTGAAACGAATTACCGTTTCAAAACGGAAACAACCCGTTCAAGTACTTTTTTCCGGTCCAGTGGTTTGACGATATAGCTTTTTGCGCCCATCAGGAGGCATTTCTTGACCACGTCCTCTTTGCCCAAAGCGCTGACCATAATCACGCTGGAGGATTTGTCAAATTCCAGTATTTTTTCCAATGCGGAAACTCCATCCATGACCGGCATGGTTATATCCATGGTGACCAAATCAATATTGGGATACAGGGCCTGGTATAGTTCTACTCCCTGGGCGCCATCAGCAGCAGTACCAACAACTTCAAAGCCCTCGGAATTAAAAATCTGGCCGAGTTGTTTTGCGATAAACATGGAATCGTCAACAATAAGAACCCGGTATGGAGTACCATCCGGTTTTATCCCTTCAGCGGTCTTCTCGTTCATACTGGGGATATCACTCTTTGCTATCATGTGGTACACTCCTATATCTTTATAATGTATGGCATAGAAGGAAACAAGTCAAGTAGTACCATAAAGTCAAGGCGTATGAGCATACCTTTTCTTCTTGCCCCAATGGCCGAATTGAGCCATCGCGCTCTTCGGGAACTTATCGACGGTTTTGGCGGCTGCGACGCGTATTTTTCCGAAATGATCAGCGCCGGCGCGCTTTTGGCCGGCGGTCCTTTCGAGGCCTGGTATATTGACGGCGGCCCCCGTCCGGAAAAACTGGTCTACCAGCTTGTGGGCGCCGATTCCCAACGGATTGTCAGGGCCGCCGCCCTGCTGGACCGGCTGGAATGCGCCGGAATCGACCTGAATATGGGCTGTTCGGCCCCGATGATCCGCAAAACCGGCGCCGGAGTGGCCTGGATGGCCTCAATAGACCGGGCAGGAGAGCTTGCCGCCCAGGTCAGGCGGGCGGTCAAAAGGCGGCTCAGTGTCAAACTCCGCGCCGGTTTTCAGGAGGATTTTGATTATTTGGTCCGTTTTTGCCGCCGTTTGGAGGCCGAAGGGGTGGAATTTATCACCCTCCACCCCCGGACCGCCGGGGAAAAGTTCCGGCGAAGCGCCCGCTGGGACTATGTGGGCGCGTTACGGCGGGAACTGGGCATTCCGGTGGCCGGTAACGGGGATATCGCTTCCGCGGCGGAACTGTGCCGCCGGGCAGCGGGTCCCTGCGACGCGGTCATGGCCGGCCGGGCGGCGGCGCGGCGGCCCTGGATTTTCGCTCACGCGCGGGCGCTCGAAACACAGGGACCGGCCTATCCCCCGCGCGCGAATTTCCACGCCGGTCAGGTCAATCTTGAGGAAACCGGGCCGCGGTTTTTGGAACTCCTCGCCCGTCACCAGCCGCCTGAGTTTCACCTTTCAAGGGCGCGGCGGTTTTTCAGTTTTTTTTGCGATAATCTCAAATGGGGGAATTATCTTAAAAACTTACTGAACCGCGAGGAAAACCTCGCGGGAATCGAGCGGGTATGGCGGGGATATTTTGCGGAGCATGGGGAAGAGGCTTTGCTCAATTTTTGAAGCTGCCGGCGGCATATTCAAAAACGATGCGAAGGCATACGCTCTTGAGAGTGTTTTTTATGTGATAGAGCAATCGGGGGACAAATCAAGCCGCCCGAAGGTTTCACCCCCGGATCTGGTGATGCGGGGCGCTCCGGGGGAAAAGCGGCTATCCCCCCAAATGCACCGCCAGTATCCTTACGCCGATAGCGATTAGGATAAGCCCTCCCGCCAGTTGCGCCCACTTTTCCAGCATCACTCCGACTCGGCGGCCAAACTCAAACCCACAGAGGCAGATCAGAAAGGTAACGCCGCCGATGACGGCCGCGCTTCCCCAGACGCCGTGGCCCATGATGCTTAAGGAAACGCCCGCTGCAAGCGCGTCGATACTGGTCGCCACCGAGAGGGCAAGAAGGGTTTTCATGCCGCGGATGTCGCCGGATACGGCCTGGCCGGGCGGGTCTTTACGGCGGCGCAGCGCCTCAACGATCATTTTTCCGCCGATAAAACCCAGCAGCCCAAAGGCGATCCAGTGGTCAACGGCTTCGATGTAAGACGCGAAGGCGCTGCCCAGATACCAGCCGGCCAGCGGCATGAGAAACTGAAACAGGCCGAAGAAAAAACTCGCCCTGAGGGCGTGAAAGAACCGAATATCCTGAATGACGATTCCGGAACTGACCGAGACCGCGAAGGCGTCCATGGAAAGCCCCAGCGCGATTAACAGCAGGGCGATCATCCGGCCGCGCCGTTTTTGAATAATTTAACGAGATAGGCGTCCATCAATATTTCCACAAGGGCCGTTCCTGAGGAGCGAATGAGGATGTCGTATTCCGCAGTGAGCGCAAGGCAGGCGTCGGCCCCATTGGCGCCAAACGTACGGGCTGCGGCGGCGTAATCGTCCCTGGCCCTGGGCGCGGCAAGCCCTATTTTCCTGAGTTCAAAATTGTCCGCTCCCCCTCTTTCCAAAAGGGCAAGATAGTCGCGGAGTTTTCTGAAGCACCACGCGAGTACCGCAAGAATACCCTGGGCGGTTTCTTTTGCCGCGAGGAGAGTGTGCAGGGATTCAAGGGACCTGGAAATATCCCCCGACGCGATCCGCGAAAAAAGGGTAAAGGCCGACTCCTCCCTGCTGTGGGAAAGCCACTTCTCCACATCATTCGCCTGGACCGGACGGTCTTTTGAAAGGAAGAGCATGAGCCGGGAACATTCCCGCCTGAGCGCGTCGGTGTTGTTTTCCACCAGCTCAAGAATCGTTTCGATACCCTCAGAATCAATTTTGAACCCTTCCCGCAGGAAAAAAGAGCGCAGCCATTCGGATTTTTCACTTTCAAAAAGCTCGTAGAAAACCCGCCTGTTTTCCCGTGGGACCGCGCTGTCAAGACCCGCGGCGAGTTTCGTTTCCCCGGAGACAAGGATCAGCGTAGTGTCCTTTTCGAGGTTTTCCATGCAGGAAGCGAGCAGATCGATTTCATTTTTTTTGGTGATCTGATCGGCGTTTTTTATCAGAAAAAGCCGTGACTCCGAAAAGAGGCTGTGATTTTGAATGGCCGCCGCCATCCGGTTTACCGGCGTTTCCCCCGCGTAGAAAACGGTCTCCTCCGCTCCCGCGATTTTTTTTCTGATTGCGTCAATATCGTCCTGTTTTTTGCCCAGTTCGGGACCGAGAAAGATATAAGCGCCGGGGGAATGAGCGCCGGATTTTTTCGTGCCGGAAAATTGCCTGCCCGCGGCCATTGTTAATAAAAACGGATGATTCGGGAGAGGCGGCCCAAAATCCGCACGTCCTGGCAGTAAATGGGTTTATACGCGGGATTTTCCGCCTGCAGCTTTATTCTGCTGCTTTCCCTGAAAAACCGTTTCAGCGTTACCGCGTCGTCTACCACGGCCACGGCAATCTCGCCGTTGCGGATAGTGTTTTGCTTTTCGATAATCGCCATGTCCCCGTCCATGACACCGATGCCGGACATGGAATCCCCCCGGACTTTCAGGGCAAAATATTGCTTGTTTTTTTTGAGCATGGACTGGTGCAGGGTAATGGCGCCGTCCCGGTTTTCTTCGGACAGAATGGGATAGCCCGCGGCAACGGTTCCCAAAACGGGAATCTCCATAAGATGCGCTACGCCCTCTTCCTCATTGTCCCGCACAAGTTCCATGGTGCGGGACCGCTTGTCATTTTGCCTGAGGTATCCTTTTTTCTTGAGAGCCGTTACGTGATCATGCGCCCCTTTCACAGAAATGGAAAAGTGCTCCGCTATCTCCCGAATGGAGGGAGGGTATAAATGAGTGTTGATGTGTTCCGCGATGAAGGATAATACTTTAGTTTGGCGTTCCGTCAGCCCTTTCATCGTTCTTCCTTTTTAGTAGGTATGTTGATATTGTGCTTTTTTAGTTTGGCGTGCAGGTTACTCGGATAAATACCAATAGCCTCCGCAGCCTTGGATATTATACCACTGTTTCTGGCAAGATGGAACTCCAAATAATGCTTTTCAAAATTTTCTTTGGCATCGTTAAAATTCCGCTCCAGAATATCCGCGGGGAGGGAAACCGTATCTTTTCTTCCGGCAATCCCGTTCTGGCCCGCGGGAGTTTTCCGCATCAAATTCACCAGGGCGTCGCCGCCCAGGCGCCCTTCCCGGTACATCACCGCTATACGCTCGGCAAGATTTCTCAGTTCGCGGACATTCCCCGGCCAATTGTAGGAAGAGAGAAATTGCAGGGCGTCTTCTTCCAGTTCAATCTTTTCGGCGCCAAAGTTTTTCAGAAAATGGTAGAGCAGCAGGGGAATGTCTTCGGAACGTTCCCTTAAGGGGGGAATATGGATGGGAATAACATTCAGCCTGAAAAACAGATCCTGCCTGAAGCGGCCTTCCGCACAGGCTTTTCCCAGGTCCTGATTGGTCGCCGACACAATGCGGACATCGGTTTCGATGGTTTTTTCCCCGCCCAGGCGCTCGACTTTCTGCTCCTGAATGGCCCGCAGCACCTTTGCCTGGGCCGAAAGGCTCATATCGCCGATTTCGTCAAGGAAGAGCGTGCCGCCGCCGGCTGTCTCAAAACGGCCCTTGCGGCTGGTAATCGCGTCGGTAAAGGCCCCTTTTTCGTGGCCGAAGAGTTCGCTTTCGATGAGGGTATCCGGTATGGCGGCGCAGTTCACTTCCACAAAAGGGCCGTCAGCGCGGGGGGATCCCAGGTGAATGGCGCGGGCCACTATTTCTTTTCCGGAGCCGTTTTCCCCGGTTATCAGAACCCGGGCGTCGCTTGCCGCGGCCTGTTTTGCCAGTTCCCGCACTGCCGTTATGCCGGCGCTGGCCCCCAGAATATCATCCTGAACGAGGAAATTGCTTTTTTTCAGGTACTGGTTTTCCTTGCGGAGCCTGCCCATGGCAAGGGCGTTGCGGCACACGGTGAGTATCTTGTCAAGGGAGAGGGGTTTCTCCAGAAAATCGAAGGCCCCCAGTTTGACCGCCCGTACCGCCATGTCAACATTGGCGTGGCCGGAGATCATCACCGTTTCCACATCGGGCCAGTCCCGGCAGATTTGTTCAAGCGCCTCCATCCCCCCCATCCTCGGCAGAAGCACGTCGAGAAATACCAAATCGATCCGTTCTTTTTCCAGCAATTCAAGGCCCACAATGGCATCCTCGGCGGTAAAGACCCGGTAGTTTTCATCTTCAAGTATCGAGGCAAGAGTCATCCGGATTCCCGCTTCATCATCAATGATGAGAATTGCAACCATTATGCCCTCTCCGCATCAGCCACGGCAGGCGATCCTTCCGCGCTGAATTCCTGCTCGTTAACAAGTAAATCGATAAAAAAAGTAGTTCCCATACCTTCCGCCGAATTAAACCAGATGGCGCCTCCGTGATCATTCACAATCCGTTCGACTATCGGAAGCCCAAGACCGGTACCGGACTCTTTGGTAGTAAAATAGGGGGTAAAAACGAGCGGACCTTCCTGTTTGCCAATCCCCTTACCGGTATCCTTAATGCTGAGTCTACAATAGCGTATCTCCCGCTTCTTGACAAGGTCCGAGCGGATTTCGATAGCGCCTTTGCCGTTCATGGCGTCAATGGCGTTGATGACGAGGTTCGTCAAGACCTGGGACAGGCGGTTTTTGTCGATTTTGACCGCCATATTGTCCGCCACGTGTTCAATGTCAAAGCGCACCTCAGGGTAGGAACTGCGGTAGAGGCCGATGATTTCCCCCACGGTTTCCCGCAGAGCGGTCCAGGAGCGGGAAGGCTCCATCGGCCTGGAAAGCGTCCTGAATTCGGTGAGCAGCGTGGAAAGCCCCTCAGTCTCCTGGATAATCGCCATCATGGAGTTTTCAAGAATTTCGCCGATCCGTTCCGGCTCGTTTCGCCATCTGCGCAGGGTCCGCTCGGCGGAGAGTTTGATCGGAGTCAGGGGGTTTTTGATCTCGTGGGCAAGCTGCTGGGCCATATTCTGCCATATCGATATTTTTTCCGCCTTTACCAGGGCCGAACGGGATTTTTCCAGGTCCTGCACCATGGCGTTAAAAGAACGGATTAAGAGGCCCAGCTCATCCCCCCGGCGGGCCAGAATCTGAATGGAAAAATCCCCTTCCGCCACGCGGCGGGTCGCGTCGGTCAGTTCCACAATGGGGTGGGTTACCCGCCTGGTAAATGAAATGGCGATGATCACCGTCATGAGCAGGGTGGGAAAGAAAAACACGATACAGTAAAAAAGGATCAACGGCCGCAGATTGCCCCACAAAGAATCGATAACCTCAAACTGCGCGCCCTGGTTTTCAATGGCGGCCAGTCCCAGATCAAAATCCTCACCCAGCGCGTAACTTATCAGCCGGAGGCGGTTTCCGTCAATCGTTTGCACATAACGGACTAATCCCGAATCGCGGGGAAGTTCCCGAAACACATAGCCCTGTTCCGTGGCAGGCGGCAATGGGAGGCGGCTGTTTTCCCCGCCGCTAAAGGCAGTTTCCTTCCAGCCTCCGTTTGCGGATTCAAATTCCTGCACCGCCGCAATCCCTGCGGGAAGCGATCCTCCTGGGGGCAGGCGGGAAAAGTTGGTTTCTTTTAGAATGTTGTCAAAGCGCTCGACATTAAAAGCGTAATTATCCACCGCGAAATTCCGGCCTGCGGCGATAGCGGCTGCGCCGTCAACACCGCGCCAGAAGCGGACAACCTCCACGGCGGAAAGCCCGGTAATGAAAGTCACCGGCAGGGCGGCGAACAGCGCAATGACGATAAAGTACGCCAAAAGCCGCGCCTTGAATTTACTCCCCGGACGGCGGGCGATAATATCGGCGACAAGGCCGGCAAGGGAAGCGCCCAAAAAAACCAGCAGCGCCCCGGGAATGGTGAAGAATACAATCAGGTTAAGCCGGTCAGGCATCTGCCCGTCGCGGAGAATATTCGAGAAAAAGTTCCGGGAAAAAAGAACCGTTATAACGCAAAGCAGCGCGTAGATCAATATCAGAATACGGACATTGGTAATAATCGAATATTTCGGACGGGTTTTGCTTTTTTTCATTCTTCCTCAAATTTGGATTCAAAAAGCTGGACCAGGGCGTTTACCGCCGCTTCTTCATCATCTCCTTCGGCGATGATTTTTATCTCCGCCCCGTATGTGGCCCCCAGGGTAATAACGCCCATGATGGATTTCGCGTTGATCCGGTCATTGTCTTTTTCAAAAAAAATAGTGCACTTAAAATCCTTGGTAGCCTGAACCAGCAGAGCCGCCGGACGCGCGTGAATACCGGCCCTGTTTTGAATGGTAACGATTTTTTCTATCATACTCCTTCCTTAAAATACTCCTTCAAATAACATCGTCATGGCCGAAGAACACCGAGCGGGCAGTATCGCTTTCGATCCATTTAAGAATATTTTTGTTGAATTCCCTGGCCGAGTTGTAACCCATGGACTTGAGCCGCTCGTTCATCGCCGCGGTTTCGATAATGATGGGAACATTCCGTCCGGGCTTGACCGGTATTTCCAGCTTGGGAATACTCACCCCCAGCACCTTCATCACCTTGTCCTCGGTACCCAGGCGGTCGTAACTCTTGGAAGAATCCCATTCTTCCAGCACCACCACCAGTTGAATCTCCTTCCGCTCCCTGATGGCCCTGACTCCGAACATGTGGGTAATGTTGATAATCCCCAGCCCGCGTATTTCCATGTGATGCCCGATGATCTTGTTCGCCCCGGCGCCCATCAAAATATTGCCGTTCACGCAGTGGATATCCACCACGTCATCCGCCACGAGGCGGTGCCCGCGGTGAATAAGTTCCAGGGCGGTCTCGCTCTTTCCCACCCCCGAATCCCCCAGAATCAAAATCCCCAGGCCGAAAACCTCCACCAGCACACCGTGGATACTCTGCCTTGGCGCGAAAATCTCGGAAAGAATCCGCATAAGGCGTTCGGTAAAATCCGCTGTTCCCAGGTCCGTTTGCAGCAAGGGGCACTGGGACGCTTCGGCAATATCATAAAAATCTTTGTGCGGGAGCAGGTTATGGGTAAAAATACAGCAGGGAATGGGATAACTGAACATTTTCCTGATGGTCTCGGTTTCCCCCTCCCGCTCAAGCCGGCGGAGAAAGGAAGCCTCCCCCCGCCCGATAAGCTGGATTCGCGAATAGGCAAAATCCTCGTAAAAGCCCATGATGGCTCCCATGGGCCGGTTCAGGTCCGGAATGTTGATCTCCCTGGTCAGGCCCTTCCGCCCGCCGATACAGTGAAGATTAAGGGAATTGTGTTCCTTGAGATCAATGTCGATTAGATCCAGAACGGTAAAGCTCTTGTCGGCCATGTTCCTATTCTACCGGAAAAACCGCGCCTGTGCAATGCTCCCCATACAGCAATCTTTATT